>CASGCC010000056.1 GCA_949299585.1 uncultured Bacillota bacterium
ATCTTATAATTCTCAACACACTTTAATTTAAATTCCCATGAATATTTCATATAAAAATACCCCTCCTCCTAGTTGTCTAGGATTTGGGGTACATGTCACATTTGGGGTTCACTTCATATCAAGCAGTTTTATTTTCGTCTTGTTCGTTATCTTGAACAGCAGGCTCATCTTCTTGGCCTTCAAGTTCATATGTTTTACAGGTATGGCATTTATTGCTTAAAAGCATGCCGATACCGACCATGGCAGCTGCTGTTAAAGTTATGGTGCCTGTAACCAAGGCTAGGGTTTTAAATGTTTTTGACATATTGTCTCCTTTGATAAGGTAATACCTTATAGATTAAGTATACTTCATTTTGGTAAATAGTGTTATTTTATGCTCTTATCTTGTTATAATATTACATAAATGATAGGGGGATCTACCATGAAAGAATTAAAATTTGCTTTTAAACAGACGTTGCCGATCTTTTTTAGCTATGTTTTCATGGGCATTGCCTTTGGCGTCATGTTGGCACAATTGGGGTATGGGGCGTTATGGTCTGCATTGAGTGCGATTTTTATCTATGCAGGATCGCTGCAATTTGCTTTGATTGGCCTTTTGCAGGGCCATGGTAGCATATGGCAGGCTGCTTTGATGGCTTTGCTTATCAATGCGCGACATATTTTTTATGGCCTATCTTTTATTGAAAGATTTCGTAAGATTGATTGGCGTCGCTTTTATCTCATCTTTAGCCTGACGGATGAAACGTATTCTGTGTTGTGTAATCTACGATGTCCAAAAGAATTAGATGAAGATAAGATCATCTTTTTGATTTCGTTGTTAGATCACTTATATTGGATCGCAGGATGTTCGATTGGCGCTATTTTAAAAAGTGCTTTACCGTTTGAATTGAATGGTATCGAATTTTCGGCAACTGCTTTTTTCTTGATCGTAGTGATCAAACAATGGCAAGAAAATGCTGATCATTTACCTGCACTTACTGGGCTTATTTGTGCTTTGAGCTGTTTATGGCTTTTTAAGCCTGATAATTTCTTGATCTTTGCGCTTATTAGCTGTGTTATCTTCTTATTGATAAATGATATCTTAAACAAGAAATGGAGGAAAGATCAATGAGCTATATTGGTGGGATCATCATTGTTTGTACATTAGTGACCATTTTTACTAGATCTTTGCCATTTATTTGTTTTAGCAAGCGCAAGCTACCACCAATAATTGATCATCTTGCTAAGGCTTTGCCTAGCGGGATCATGGTTATCTTAGTTGTTTATTGTTTGAAGGATGCTTGCTTTAGCTGGGAAATCCAAAATATCTCAGAAATCATGGCGTGTCTCTTTGTTTTTCTGCTACAATATCTTTATAAGAATATGTATCTTTCCATCATCGGCGGTACAGCGTGCTATATGATATTGATACATATCCTTCATTGATAAAAGGAGAAATTTATGCTGGCTGATTATCATTTACATACGCAATTTAGCGATGACTCTAGCTATTTGATGGAAGATTGTGTTGCTGATGCCATTGCATTAGGTATTGATGAATTATGTTTTTGCGATCATGTAGACCCTGGTATCAAAGGAGATTGGGGCGTTGACGAAGTAACTTATCGTGGAGGAATTGCTTTGATGAATGTTGATTATCCTCGCTATTTTGCCAAGATAAAACAGTTGCAAGCAGCTAATGAGGGCACGATCATCATAAAGCAAGGCTTGGAATTGGGGATTCAACAGCATACGATCCCTTATTTTGAAAAACTATTGATGCGATATCCGTTAGATTTTGCTATTCTTTCAATTCATCAAGTTGATGATAAAGAATTTTGGACCCATGAATTTCAAGATGGACATAGCGAAAAAGAATATTATACCCGTTACTATCAAGAAATGTATGAAGTTGCCAAAAGGTTTAAAAACTACAGCGTATTAGGTCATATGGATCTGCTTAAGCGCTATGATGAAAAAGATGGATATGATGCCTTTGGCAATCATCAGCAGATAATTGCTGAAATCTTAAAGATGATAATTGCAGATGGTAAAGGTATCGAATTTAATACTTCTTGCTGGAAATATGGCTTGGATGATTATATGCCGGGGACGGCGATCTTAAAGCTTTATCGTGAACTTGGAGGCAAGATCATTACGATTGGAACTGATTCACATAAAGCAGCTGATCTAGCAAATAATAATATCCTAAAGGCACAAAAAATCTTAAAAGGATTAGGCTTTGAAAGCTTCAATACTTTTGAAAATATGAAACCGATCTTTCATTGCTTATGATTGTTATAAAATAGGAAAGGATTATTATAATCAATATATTAAATAAGCATTGAGTTAGCTTTTTTTGCTTTATTATCAAAAGGAAAAATAGTATTATATTAGTGGAGGTTTACATGAAATACGCAATTGTAATGGCAGCTGGTAAAGGCACACGAATGCAATCGACCTTGCCTAAGGTAATGCATAAGGTGTGTGACAAACCAATGATCGCACATTTATTAGACAACTTAAAAAAATCAGATGTTGAAGAAATCGTAACGATCGTTGGGTATGGGCACGAAGTTATTGAAGAAGCGATGGCTGGGCAATGTACATTTGCTTTGCAGCAGCCACAGCTAGGAACAGGACATGCAGTTATGCAAGCCAAGACACTAAGTGGGAAAAAAGGAAAGACCTTGGTGGTTAATGGCGATTGTCCATGCATAAAAGAGGAAACATTTGAAAAAATGTTTGCCGCCTTGGATGATGCAAAAATGGTGGTATTAGGAGCTGAACTTGAAGATCCAAAAGCTTATGGGCGCTTGGTCATGGATGAAAATGGCATGATCGAAAAGATCGTAGAATTCAAAGATTGTACCGATGAGCAAAAAAAGATCAATGTTATCAATACAGGAATCTATGCGTTTGATAACGAAATATTGTTTGAAAATTTACCAAAATTAACAAATGATAATCAGCAGCATGAATACTACATCACCGATCTGGTGGAAATTTTATGCAAACAAGGTTATCCTGTAAAAGCGATCATTGCTGATGATAATCAGGAAGTCCAAGGTATCAATGATAAGGTCGAATTAGCACAAGCAAATAAATATATGCAGCTTTCGATCAATGAAAAGCTTATGAAACAAGGCGTGAATATCGTTGATCCGCAAACGGCTTATATTGGACCAGATGTTGCTTTTGCTGAAAATGTAGTAATTTATCCGAATGTGTTTATCGGCGGTCATACAACGATCGGTGCTGATACTTCGATCTTACCTAATACTTATATCAAAGATGCGCAAATTGGTAAAAATTGTTGGGTTGACGCTTCAAGGATCGTTGAAACACAAATCGCTGATGGTTCTAAGATCGGACCGTTTCAAACATTAGGTGGGGGAGAAAAAAGATGATAAAAGAAACAATCGTTTTTGCGTTAAGTTCTAGTGTTGATTTGGCTAAAGAAATAGTAGATTTCTTAGGCTTGCCAATGGGCAAGATATCCGTAAAACATTTTGCGGATGGTGAAATTTTGGTTGAACCAGAAGAAACGGTACGTGGCCGTTCGGTATATATCGTTCAATCTACTTGTGCACCAGTTACCGAACGTTTGATGGAAGTGTTGGTAGCTATCGATGCTTGTAAACGTGCTTCAGCTGGTGAGATCAATATCGTTATGCCTTATTTTGGTTATGCTAGACAAGATCGTAAAGCGAAGGCTAGGCAACCTATCACAGCTAAACTAGTTGCTAATTTGTTAGAAGCAGCTGGCGCAGACCGTGTTATTACCATTGATTTGCATGCAACACAGATCCAAGGATTCTTCAATATTCCGATTGATGATCTGACAGCTATTCCAATGTTAGGTCAGTACTTTAAATCAAAAAGATTTGATCCAGAAAATGTCGTTGTAGTTTCACCAGATCATGGCGGAACGACGCGCGCTCGTAAATTAGCTGATACGATGGGCACGACCATCGCAATCATTGATAAACGTCGTCCTCGTCCTAATGTTTGTGAAGCAATGAACGTTATTGGCGATGTCAAGGGTAAGATCTGTATCGTCGTTGATGATATGTGTGATACCGCCGGCAGCTTGGTTGCTGGATGCAAGATCCTAGCAGAACATGGAGCTACTGAAATATATGCAGCTGTCAGCCACGGTATTTTCTCAAAGACTGCTGTTGAACTAATCGAAGAAAGTCCGATCAAGGAAATGATCATTACTAATTCAATTCCTCTAAGTCCAGAAAAGAAAGAAAAATCAACAAAGATCAAACAATTGTCTGTAGCTTATATGTTAGCTAAGACGATTGAAGCTATCCAGACTCATGAACCAGTTAGTGATGTTTACGAATTATTCAATGACTAATAATTATAAGGAGTCTATATAGGCTCCTTTTGTTTAAAATGGAGGTAAAAATGAAAAAATTATTATTTGGATTAGCCGTTAGTGCTTTAGCTTTGGTGCTAGTTGCTTGTACGGCTAATAAAAAGGAAACCACGCTTGACAATGATGCCTTAAGATTTAAAAAAGAATATGAAGATCTTAATGGTACGACTCGTGAAAAAGATGGTAAGACCATCCGTGAAGTTAATATTCCTGAAGATAATCCGATCGTATATAGCAATTGTACTGAGATCCTAGAAATGATGAATGATAAACAAAGCTTTGCCGTATATTTTGGGTTTACAGATTGCCCATGGTGCCGCAGTTGTGTAGAAACGATGATCGCATCAGCCAAAGATGCGGGTATTACGACACTATACTATGTTGATGTCAAAGAAGTTCGGGATACCTTAGTGCTTGATGAGCAAAATAATGTTAAGGTAGAAAAAGAAGGTGGCGAAGGATACGCTGAATTGATAAGCCGCTTAGAAAGCGTTCTTGATGATTATGCATTAAGTGATGCTGAAGGTAATGAGATCGCTACTGGTGAAAAGCGTATCTATGCTCCAAATATCGTGATCGTTAAAGATGGTGAACCATTGACCAAGGTTGATGGAACTAGCTCATTACAAACTGATGCATACCAAGAACTGACTGATGAAATGGTCACTGAGATGCAAGAAATATTTAAAGCAGCGTTTGGTTTATTGAATGATAAAGCTGCCTGCAGCGTAAAAGGATGTTAAAAACTGTAAGCATATGCTTACAGTTTTTTATGCGTCATGTAAATAATTTATACTAGATTTTAGATAAATGCTTTATAATAAATGTGTTGATTTTGTGAAAGAGGTTTAAATGAAGATCAAACAAAAAGACATATTAAATTGCTTATTGATGAATGGCATGATGCTGTTTTTGATAATCATGAATATCGTTGCTAGCGATATGATATTTAGGGTCGTATTAAAGCTTAATTTCTGGGAAATTCAAGCCTATGCCTATGATAAATGCTTAGGTTTAGCAATAGGAGCTTTGATATGGTTGCCTTGGGGTTATCAACTTAAAAAATATCTGGTGATGGCATTTAGTTTTTTGTATCAGGCTTTGAGCTTTTATTTATTGATGAAGGTTCAAAATGATATTTTTCTGATCTTGATGATGAATGATCTAGGGAATTTTATCTTTCAGGTTGGTTCATTTGTAGCGATCTTTGCAATGACTGTGCTATGTTTGGTGGCTGGCAATAAGTATTTTAAAAATATAAAATTGCCAAAGATTTTGAGCTTAGCAGCAATTATATTATGGATTGGTTCATCTTGCTTTTATCAAGGTATTCATGATTATCTTCAGCGAGATTATGAAGCAAGCAAAGAAAAAAGACATCCTGGTTATGTTGAAATATATCGACATAGTTTGGATGATTATGAGGTCATTGAAAAATTAGGCTTATTTAGATATGAACAAACATTGATAGAGAATTATCGTTTTTCCTTGAATGCTCATAAGATCAGTGCAGAAGATCTAGCAGAAGCTCAAGAATTTTTAGAAACATATAAGAATGATGATGAAGATAATGAATATACGGGCTTATTTACAGGTAAAAATCTGATCATGATCCTTTGCGAATCATTGGATGATTCGATCGTGAATGAACAGCTGATGCCAAATGTTTATTATCTAACACAGCATGGATTAAATTTTGCGGATCATTACGCACCGCTTTTAAAAAATCATACCAGTGATAGTGAGTTCATCAGTCAGACGGGCATGTACCCTTCCCAGCAGTTTGGCAGTACTTATATGAATTTTGCAAATAATAGTTATCCTTATTCTCTAGGAAATCTGTTTAAGGATGAAGGCTATGCTACTAAGGCTTTCCATAGCTTCTATGAATATTTTTATAATCGTGATGTTATGTATGATGCATTGGGAATCGAAAAGTTTTATGGAGCGAGAGAACTTGGGCTTGAAGTTGATAAAAATGATCTAACAGGCTTGAATGGTTTCTATGAAGATAAAGCTTTGATAGAAGATATGTTTGAAGTTACTGAACTTGATGAACCTTTTTATAATTTGATCTTATCTTTGAGCGGGCACTCTTCATATCGGGTTACGCGGCCGGATATCCAGGAAAAGTTAGCGGCTTTAGAAGAAATACCAGAATATTCGACATATCCGGAAGAAGCTAAATGTTATATTGCGGCGCAGATGCTATTTGATGATGCCGTAGGATACTTATTGGATAGGCTAGATGAAGAAGGTATCCTGGAAGATACGGTTATTTGTTTGTTTGCAGATCATTATCCGTATGGCATGGCTGATGAAGAGGCTATGGAAATGATCGTTGATGATAGCACGCCATATAGTGAAAATAAAGTTATCAGTTTAATATATAATAGCGCGATCGAAGCACAAACGATAAATGAAACGACGAGTACCTTTGATCTATATCCAACACTAGCTAATATGTTTGGTTTAAATATTTCAGAAGCGTATACCGTTGGCAGTGATATCTTTAGTGATAGCGAACGATTTGTGCTATTTGGAAATGGTGATGTGCTTAATGATGATTATTACTATAGCAGCGGTGATGATATGATTTATGAGCGAGATATGACGCCAGCTGATGAGGTTGATGATGCGTTTGTCCAAGATATGAAAGATGCCAAGAATATCTTAGAACATGCCCAGGATGTCTTAAGAGGCGACTTGTATAAAAGATAGCTAAATATTGACAAATATTTACTTGCTAGCATATACTAATTCATAAAAAAAGGGGGATATATAATGAAAGAACTAATAGCGTTATATACTTCGTGGTTCAAGATGGGGCTGTTTACCTTTGGCGGTGGTTATGCCATGCTGCCAATGATCCAGCGCGATGTCGTGGAAAAACAAAAATGGGCTACCGAAGATGAGATCATGGATTATTATGCGATCGGTCAATGTACGCCAGGGATCATCGCCGTTAATGCCGCAACTTTTGTTGGTTATAAAGTAAAGGGCATAATAGGTGGGATCGTGGCAACCTTGGGCGTTATCTCGCCAAGCTTGATCATCATCTCGATCATTGCAGCTTGTTTGAGCAATTTCCAGGATATCGTGATCGTGCAACAGGCCTTATCAGGTATCAGGATCAGCGTGTGTATCCTGATGGCGGTATCGATCTATAAATTAGGCAAGAAAAGCGTAACAAATCTATTTGGCATCACTTTGTGTGTCATTGCCTTTGTGATGAGCTACTTTACATCGGTATCAACGGTGCTTTTGGTAGTAGCAGCTGGAATATGCGGAGTAATCAAGGGGAGGATGAAACATGAGTGAGATCTTATTGATGATGTTCGAATTCTTCAAGACCGGTTTGTTTGCGGTAGGCGGAGGTCTAGCAACGATCCCGTTCTTGCAGGAGATGGGACAAAATTATGGCTGGTTTGATGTGAATACCTTGTCGACGATGATCGCGATCAGTGAATCAACACCAGGACCGATGGGCATCAATATGGCCACCTATGTCGGCTACTCTCTTTTAGGGGTTTTAGGTTCTTTGCTTTCGACATTAAGTATCGTTGCTCCCAGCATTATCGTTATCTGTATTATTGCCAACTATTTTGAAAAGTTCAAGAATGTCAAAATCGTCAAAGAGATCTTTAACGGTCTTAAACCGGCAGTCATCGCTTTTATCATCGCCGCCTGTCTTGATCTTTTCTTAAAGACCCTTTTCAATCTTGAGATGCCTTTTGGTCTTTTGACCACTTTTGACTTCAAATGCATCATGACTATGATCATCCTTTTGATCATCTCCCGGAAATATAACAAGATCCATCCGATCTTCTTCATTGTTATAGCAGCAGCGATCGGAGTTGTCTTCAGATTTTGATAAAGCCACCGTCAGGTGGTTTTTATCAGGGCTTTGAGGCTTGTTTTTTCAACTTTGATTGCAAAAAATCGTTCATTGAATATAATAGAAGTCATGAAATGGCAAAAAATACTTAAAGAGAACGTAAAATATCTGCCAAGCATATCCGAATTGATCGCCTGTCTTTTGGCACCGCTTTTGATCTTCATCTATTCGCAATATGCATACGGTTCAGATATCACAACATTTACGACCGATATTTATCTGATCAATTATTTCGTCATTGCCTGCATGATGTATTCGCTCATTGCTTTGAGCAATAACATCAAGTTCAGCATTAGATCGACTGCCGTTTTCTTTGTTGGTTTTTCAATTATTAATTATTATGTGACGATATACCGTGGTACACCGGTATTGCCTTGGGATATCATTGCGATCAAG
>CASGCC010000057.1 GCA_949299585.1 uncultured Bacillota bacterium
TTTTGTTAAATTTATTATTAATATTGCTTTTTATCATTCTATTGAGTTGTACTAAACTTGACAATTCAAGATTAAAAAATAAAGCTAGAAGATATATAAAAATAGGATATCATATGCTTGATCTTTAATATCATCATTGTTAGCTTTATTTTAGTTGAACTATTTAAATAAACAATTCATAGCTTTTATGATCTGAGCAAATCGTATGCAAGCGAGCTGCCAAGCTGTTGATGGTCTCAGGATCACCATGGCGTGCTTGTTGAGGACAGATATCAACACAGCGCATGCATGAAATACAGCATGAAGGATCGACCAAAGTTGGATCATGGATATCGATGGTTTGAGCAGGACATAATTTTTGACATGTCATGCAATGATCACAGTTATCATCGATGATCAAATGAATAGGTTTTGGGGCATAAGTCTTGTATGGCCGATTGCCAGGTAAGACCAGCGTGTTAGTTTGTTGCTGGGTTAGCTTTAGTTTTAGTTGGGAAGCCATGGTTTTTAAGGTGTTGATATCATCTTGATCAGGGCGATCGGCAGCAATGCTAGGTACGATCGAGTGTTTGGCGATGGCGCTGATAGCTCCGATGACCTGAAAATTTTGTGCGTTACAAAGATCCTGCATCTCAACCAAGGTGTCTTCGTAGGCCCTATTGCCATAAACAGCGATGATGATGGCCTTGGTATGCAGACCATGCAGTTGCGTGAAGCGTTTGGTGGCTAAGGCTGGTACCCTTCCACCATAGACCGGTATGCCCCAGATGATGTCATCATCTGGTTCAAATGATAGTGAAGATGATAAAGGCATGGTAAGATCAAGCGTTTGGTAGGCATGATCGATAGCGTTGGCTACGGTTTTGGTGATCGTAGCAGTAGTATTGGTTGGACTAAAATAAATAGCGTATAGCACTTAGCATCACCTCTTAACTATATTATAATATAAATAAGAGGTGAGCTTTATGCAATTACAAGAAGCAATGAAAAAAAGAAGAAGCATCAGACGTTTTTTGAATAAGGAAGTATGCAAGAAAGATCTTATGACACTGATCAGCAGCGCGCTTTTGGCCCCATCGTGGAAAAATCTTGAAACTAGTCGCTATGTCATCGTTAGCGAAGAAACGATGCTTGATAAGGTCAAGGCTTGTTTGCCAGCATTTAATCAAGAAAATGTCAAAGCGGCGCCAGTATTGATCGTAACTTCTTTTGTTAAGGATATCGTAGGCTTTGATAAGCAAAAAATGGCAGTTAATGAATTAGGCAATGGCTGGGGCTGCTATGATTGTGGTTTGCAGCATATGAATTTAATGTTAAAAGCGCAGGAACTAGGACTTGGTACTTTGGTGATGGGTATCCGTGATGCACAAAAACTTTCAGAATTATTGGCGATCCCGGACGATCAACAGATCGTTAGCGTCATAGCCGTTGGCTATCCCGATATCGAACCTGAGATGCCTTGCAGAAAGGCAGTTGAAGATGTCGCAACGTTCATCTAAAATAATGTCATTTGTAATTGATCGTTATTTTTGTTATAATCATGCAAGATAGTTTGCATAAGGCAGATGGACTTTGGACTATTGAGCGCCTGGACCAGTTTGGTTGACGAGGTTGGCAGTTATCGAAAGACTCGGCGGGTACTGTCAAGGAGAATGTGCTCCTTTATAATGATGACAAAAAATAGAATCAATCCTATAACAAAGCATCGTTAGTCACAAGATGTTTTTGTTATGGGAGTTTTTTAATTATGTGTGGAATAATAGGATTAACTAGCAAGGCCAACGTTAGCTTGGCTGTTTTAAGCACGGGCTTAAAACAATTAGAGTATCGAGGATATGATAGCTGTGGCATCGCTTATGTCGATGATCATCAGCTAAATATCCGCAAAAGCTTAGGTAAGATCGCTGAGCTTGAAAAACAGCTGCCGATGGTTGCGACTAATTGTGCGATCGCTCATACCCGTTGGGCAACGCATGGCATGCCATCTTTAGCTAATGCGCATCCGCATCATCATGGCATGGTAACTTTGGTGCATAATGGCATCATCGAAAATAGTTCAAAGCTCAAGGAAGAACTGGGAGATAAGCAATTATATGGTCAAACCGATAGTGAGATCATCTGCGCCTACTTGGATATGTTGTATGCACGATGTCATGATCATTTGCAGGCTTTATGGCATCTAGAACAAATGATCAAGGGATCGTATGCTTTAGCGGTTATCTTTGGCGATGCACTTGACAGCATATATTGCGTGCGCAAAGATAATCCGTTGATCTTGGGGGTTGCTGAAGATAGCATATATCTAGCTTCTGATGTGAGTGCCTTTATTGAGCATACCGATCAAGTGGTATATCTTGAGCAAGGTGAAATTGCATTGCTGCATGAAGATCAGCTAAGCATTTATGATAAGAACCTACAGCTTAGCGACTATGTGATCGAAAGATCGCTGGTTAATAAGGAAGATGTAAGGCGCCAGGGGTTTAAGACCTTTATGCTGAAGGAAATTTATGAACAGCCGACAGTTATTGCTAGGATGCTTGATATGTTTTGCCCAGATGATCTGCATCAACTAAAGGATAATTTATTGGATATAAGCAAGTATGACCAGATCGTGATCGTGGGCTGCGGATCGGCATATCATGCCGGATTGGTTGGCCAAATATTGATTGAAAATAATCTTGAGATACCGGTAAGGACTTATCTAGCAAGCGAGTTTCGCTATGCAAATATCAACCTGCGATCGGATACCTTGGCAATCTTTATCTCCCAATCTGGCGAAACCGCGGATACCTTGGCGGCTTTACGCAAGTGCAAGATGATGAACATAGATACGCTAGCAATCGTAAATGTTATCGGCTCTTCCTTATACAATGAGGCTAAATACCCGCTATTAACGCTAGCAAATAAAGAAATTTCAGTAGCGACGACCAAGGCTTATAGCGCACAGGCGTTGATGCTGATGCTTTTGATAATTCGTGCTGGGCTGATGGATGATCCTACATTGCATCAGGAATTGCTTGCTTTACCAAAGGTGATCGCAAACTTTATTAGTTCGCTTGATCTGCAGCCGCTTATTGCTGAGCTTAAAAATAAGGAACATGCATATTTTATCGGCCGGCAGATCGATCATGCGATATGTTTAGAAGCAGCCCTAAAATTAAAAGAAATCAGCTATATCCATTGTGAGGCTTATGCGGCAGGAGAATTGAAGCATGGCAGCATAGCTTTGATCAATGAAAATAGCGTGGTATTTGCGAATATCGATGAGCAAGCGGTTGCTGATAAGACCTTATCTAATTTAGCCGAGGTAGCGGCGCGCAAAGCAAAGGTCTTTTGCATCAGCAGCTTGGAAGATGTGGCTGCTGATGTCAAGATACCTCGGGTAAAAGCGCTCTTGCAGCCGCTGGTTACGATCACGTTTTATCAATTGTTAGCGCATGAAGTAGCCTTAATAAGAGGGTGTAATGTCGATCAGCCACGAAATTTAGCAAAATCGGTAACGGTCGAATAAAAAAAGGTATCGTTTGATACCTATTTATACCATTGGCCGTTTATCATGACTTTTTTGATCTGCAGATGCTGATCTAGTAATACTAGATCGGCATCTTTATTTAGGGCTATTTGGCCTTTGCTTCTTAATTTTAAAGCATTTGCCGGATTGATGGTCATGCAGCATAGCGCTTCTGCTAGGTCTATTTCATATTTTTGGACCATGGTGCATAATTCTTGATGCAAGGCTTTTACGCTGGATATGCCAAAAGCGATGCAATTGCCTTCATCATCATATTTTGACCAACTGCCTTGACCATCAGAACTTAAGGTAACATGATCCATCTGGCAGCCATTATTTTTAAGTTTTAGATAAGTTAAGGCAATCGGTTCATCTTGGCAGGTCAGATCGATCCATCCGCCTTGCTTGTTGAAGCGTATGGCTTGATCCAATAATGAAGGATTGCGGTTAACATGGGTTGGTCTGAACAAAGTGATAGGGATATCGGTTTGCTCAAGAGCTTTTTCAATTAGTTCCATACCGCTTGGCTCATCGCCCATGTGGATGACCATGATGCCGGCCTTGTTGGCAAGCATGGCGGCAGTGCGGATCTCGCTGGCCAAGCGGATAAATTCTGCCAAGGTCAGATGGGAACTGCGATGGTCGCTTAAGGCGATCTTGCAACCGATGATCTCGTCGATGAACATTATATCTTTAGCGATGGACCCGCTTAAGGTAATGCTAGGATAAGCGTATGAACCGGTTACGCATAGGGCATTCATGCCTTGTTCTTTAAGGCCTTTGGCCTTGCTGATAAGATTTTCGATGCTGCGTGAATAACCGTCGGTACCAAGAAGTCCTAAGACGGTAGTTATTCCACCATCGATCAGATCATCAAAGCTTGCTTCACAAGCTTTGGTGGCGAAACCGCCTTCGCCGCCACCACCGGTAATATGGATGTGCTGATCGATCAGCCCGGGAATGCCGATCATGTTGGATCCGTCATAGATTTCAGCATGAGGATAAGTGATGTTTGTGTTAATGTCTAATATCTTATTTCCACCGATCAGGATATCTTTTTTTCCTAATTTTTGTGGAGCATAGATTTCAATGTTTTTGATGATGATCATATTAGCTGCCCCTTTTTAATATTTTAACATGAAAAAGCCTGGTATAATACCAGACTTCATACTAATTGCACGATCGGAACACCTTGCAAAACGGCTTTTAACATCGTTTGGATGCATTCATCATAGATGGTGAACAATCTGATGATATTGCGGTTGAAACGATAAACTTTCCAATAACCGCTGATAAAACATGGCGCTTGATTGATAAAACCTTCGACATCTTGTGGAGGATATCCTAAAAATAAACCGATCTCATGAGGATAAGTATTCAGATGCAAGCGCTCATCTAACTGCTTGAGATGCTGCTCAAGTTCCGTGCCATGATATCCGATAGCTTTTAAGATCTTTTGGGTATTTTTGCGCTTTAATATACAGCGCAATACCTGTTGGCGAAAAATATAGATCGTTATGCGCTGCTGATCGGCTTGTAAGATGGTTAGATAGATATCTTTGGGGTTTAATTGCTGGTTGTAATAAGCCAGCTTCTTAGAGATATCTGGAAAGTCTTTTTTGGTGATATGGAACATGCCTGCGGCTTTTTTATGACATAAGACGGGAGCACAATGGATAGCCATCAATTGTTCGAATTGGCCGATGTCACAATAAGCATGATCCATGATTAGACGTTTGCTAAGATTTCTTGGATCTTGACGATATCTTGAGCATCTCCAGCGTTTTCAACACGGTATAAGCAAGGAACGTTATACATTTCAGCAATCTTATCGCCAGCCTGGCAGTAAGCTTCACCATAGCCCATATCGCCAGATACGACAACGCCTTTGACAAAAGAAGAATTGATACTTAAGAATGATTCTACTTCGCCGGGGATATCGCCATATCCATCGGTATAAGTAAAGATGATGAAATCTTCATTGATTTGTTCATTGCCACTGACGATGCATAATGGATCATCGATCCCCAAAGCATTGATGATGGACTCGACATTACCAGTGCGTGATGCATATGCTATTTTCATGATTAATTACCTCCTAGTTAGCTGACGCTAACTTTATGCAGAAAGTATAACATGAGATCCTTGGGCTGACAAGCATGATGATCTAAAAAAAGAGCTTCTAAAAGAAGCTCCAGCATAGCTTATTCAACAGGAACGGGCGCTAAGAATAGATAATCGCGTTCGTCGATGTCATAGTTAGCTGTAAAGAAATCATACATCGTCCAGTTGTAATAGAATCTTTCAGCACCATAGATTCCATATCCATCTTGGTTATGATCGGTAGTATCGTAAGAGTCAGCTACGATGATGACATCATCGCTGTAAGTTTCAGTGCCCATCGTATCATACCCGATGATTACTTGCCAGTGTCCGCCCCAGTCATTCCAAGCGACAAGGACGGGGATGCCTTGTTTCAAATAGTCTTGGATCATATCTAGGTTGATCTGGTCGTATTCATCTTCACTGTAATCATAAGTGCTATGTAATTCGTAGCCACCGATATTTTCAAAGATATCGATAACAGATTCTAATGAAGTTGCTTCATATGCCAGACCGTTGGTACGCATTTGCGCTAGTGATTCGACCGTATTGTCACCTAATTTTCCTTGATAATTTAAAACCATATATGCGGCATCGACCCCACAAGACCATTCAGAAGTTTGTTGGTGGGTCTGAAAGTGAGGTAGGATGGTCAAAGTATCCGTAGATTCCATGTTGTAGAAATCAGGGTGAGCAAAATAAATTGAATCTGGATGATCTCCTTCACGTTCGTACATATCTGCTCCTGCTTCTGGTTCTAGATCGACATTGTGCGGGATCTTCATTTCATCGCTAAAATTACCGGTAGTTTCAGCCGTAGCTTCGCTAGTTTGAACCGGAGCGAAAGATTCGCTGGTTTGAGCTTGGTTATTAGCAGCGCATCCTGCTAATAATAAGATTGATAGTAATACAATAATTTTTTTCATTTTCCATATCTCCTTAAAAATAAAAAGTTATTGTACTTGCACACAAAAAAAACCTAGATTTTATTTATTATCATGATATTATGTTTTATTTATTACTAAGGTGTATTGAGTCTATATAGTATTGGATACTTTTATTACTCTCATTGTTTTTACAAGTACTTTTCCTTATAAATGAGTTTCTTAAACTCCCAACAAGAATCCTTGTCGCTAATTTGGCATTTGACCCGGCTGTCCATATGGCCTATTTATATTGCAAAACTTCGGTCAATTGTTTAAAGCTTTTGCTTTAAAATGATTTATGATAGATCATCAAATTAGAAACGTGTCGACTCAATACATCCCTCCTTATGACACAATTTATAATTATACATAATAGTGTGATAATTGCAATATGTTAAAGCATAAAAATGTCAGATATCTTGCAGATGTTTTTAGGGATTGCATTGTTTACAAGGCTGATAGCCTTGGGCGATAAGATCTTGTCTTGATCCTAGATAATTTTCTTTATTATGATCAGCTATTTGTTCAACGCTAGAGCAGGTTGGCAGATGGAACTTTAAAGAGCTGGTGTTCAAGATATATTCTGCGGTTTGCATGTTTTGGTGGTCAGGGGTTGATGACGATAAAACAGAAGGAGAGCAAGTTACCTTATGTCCATCAGAAGTGCAAAGGATATCATGATCGATATCGGTGCGGTAAATCTGGATGCCTTTGGCTTGCAGACGATCGAGAACCTCTTGGTGAGGGTGAGCGTAGCTGTTATCTTTGCCAACCGAGATGATGGCATATTCTGGATCGACCTGATCTAAGAAGGTTTGTGAGGTGCTGGTATTTGAACCATGATGACCTACTTTAAGCACATCAGCATGAAGATCAGCGTTGCTGGCTAATAAGGCTTGTTCACTGGTTATTTCGGCATCACCGGTAAAAAGAAAGGCAGTATCACCATAAGTTATCTTCAAGATGATCGAGGAATCGTTGCCTTCCCCCGCATTTAAGCCAAGGATGGTGATCTTAGCCGATCCTAAAGCATATTCATCATTGATATCAGGGATCAAGATGCCGTTGTTTTGATTAGCAAGCGTGACAAAGCTGGTAAAAGCCTTGGAATCAAAGACGGTGGTTGGGGCAAGGATCAGATCGCAATGGGCAAAGCTCAAAGCACCGCTCAAGCCACCGACATGATCTTCATGCGCGTGGGAATTAACTATAATATCTAGATTTGTTATATTATTGCGTTGCAGGATGCTGTAGATGGTGTTTGAATCGGCACTATTGCCGCCATCGATCAGCATGTAGCGATCATCGCATTGGATCAAGGCTGCATCAGATTGCCCAACATCGATGAACTGAACGGAAAAACTTGAATCTTCAGCAATGCTTGAAGAAATAGGCAGCGAAGCTGAAGCTTTCTCGGTAAGCGTTGTTGTTTTTTGGCTAAACAGCAATGCTCCTATGATGATCGGAATAAGCAATAGTGAAGATAAAAAACCAGCTTTTGGTTTATGGCGGTATCGTGGCATATGATCACATCCTTTGTATTATATCGTAACATAATTTTAAACCAAGAAGGAGAAGATCATTAAAACATGATGAGAGCTCACATATTTGGTCATATTTCGTTGTTGATGGATCAAAACTTTGTTAAAATAATCTCAAATTAATGGACGGTGATGATCAATGTATAAGATAAATGAAGTAGCAAAGCTTTTGAATGTTAGCAGTGAGCTGTTGCGTTATTATGAGCGCATGGGATTAATAAAGCCAAAGCGCAATAACGGTGGATATCGATATTACAATAAAGATGACATCAATATCCTGTTAGGAATATTAAGATATAAGAACATGAATTTTACTTTAGCAGAAACGGTAAAGTTGTTGTATGAAAATGACCATCAGCAAACCTTACAGGCATATGAAGCAGCTAAAAAGCGTAGTGAATACGAAATAAAGAAGCAGCAAGCTATCTTGAAAAATATCGACTTCATCATCAAAGAATGGCAGGACATCGATAAAAATTATATGCATTTTCGGGTTGAAAAAAGTGAGAAAATTTTGCGGGTTT
>CASGCC010000058.1 GCA_949299585.1 uncultured Bacillota bacterium
ATTTGCGGTGCTTTAGAATACTTTACTAGCTGGTATATGGAAAAATTATTCCATGCTAGATGGTGGGATTATTCTCAAAAACCTATGAATCTTTATGGCAGGATCTGGATCGGCAATTTGATCTTGTTTGGAATTGCTTCAGTTATCATCGTTAAGGGAATTGCTCCGGCATACTTTAATTGGATCGATAAAGCAAATCCGCATATCGTGTCTATTTTAGCATTGATCATCATCGTTGTTATCTTAACTGATGCGATCGTTTCGCATTTCTTGTTGAATATCGTCAAAACAGAGATCGATAATACCCAAGGTGATGATACGGAAGAAATTTCGAAAGATATCCATGCATTATTAAGCAACCGTAGCTTATTGATCAGGCGTATCCATGAAGCATATCCTAATTTGGAAGCCCGACCAACTAGATTGACCCGCCGTTTGAAGCAAGCAAAGAAAGAACTGGCGATGATCAAAAAAGAACTTAAGCAAAAACGTAGTGAACTGCTTTCTTTAGCTGATCAGCAAGAACTAAAAAAACGTTATGAAAATAAGGTCGCTGAATTCAAAAAGATCAGCTCATCTTTTAGAAACAATAAATATTGGGATTAGTTATTGTCATTTGGTGATTATTAAGCTATCCTAATAGAGAATTAGGAGCAAAAGATGGAAAAAGTTAAATTTGTTATTTGTGATGTGGATAATACATTGGTCAAAAAAGGTGAGCCAATGTCGCAAAAAACCAAAGAAGTATTAAAAAAATTGCGTGATAAAGGCGTATATTTTGGAATCGCAAGCGGACGCCCGCTTTATCAGATCGAAGGCTCGATGCGTAACTGGGATTATGATGGGGTTGATGTCATCATAGGTTTTAACGGTTCGAGCCTGCATGATCGTATCAAACATGAAGATCATGAATATTACATCATGAAAAAAGCATGGCTTAAAGAAACGGTAGAACTAATGTCAAAATTTGCCTGCAATCCTACATTATATCGTGATAATGCCCAGCTATTCTTGTTTGAAGAGCCATATATGAAAGATTATTATGCTAAAGCTGGCTTTACCTATAAGATCGTCAATGATATCGAGGAATTGATTTCTCAGGATGCTGCAAAGATCATGTTTAGGGTCAAAGCTGAAGATATGCCAGAAATTGAGAAATGGGTAAATGCCCATCCAAGTGAAAATTACCTTGGGGTCAAGACACAGTCTATCATGATGGAATTTTGCGATAAGCGAATAAATAAAGCTTATGCTTTAAAGAAATTTTGCGAGATCCATGATATAAAGCTAAGTGAAGTAGTGGCTTTTGGTGATACCAGCAACGACAATGAAATGCTGCAAGCTGCAGGCTTAGGCGTTTGCTTGAAAAATGGTTCTGAAGATACCAAAGCAATTGCTGATGCCATCACCGAGCTTAATTGTGATGAGGATGGTTTAGCTTTATATCTGGAAAGATATATATTGCCAACGTTGGATTAAGAAGCATTTATTGCTTCTTTTTTTATTTCATCTGCCATGAAACAATGAGATGGTAGTGATCATAGGCTTTAGCTGCATGCTTAGGATTAGTGTCTAGATATCCTGCTAAGTTTAAATTTTTGGCCATGATCATAAAATGCGCTAAGGCTATTCCGATATCGACATGCTTGATCGACGAAGATCTTAATTCTTTAGAAGAATAGATGTAAAAATCAAAGGAGTTATTGGTTTTGATGATCCGCCAAGGCTGTGCATTAAAAGCTGAAGGAGCAAGGCGCACCATTTCAAGACATTTTTGATATTGACCGCATTTTTTTAAAGATAATGGCATCTTTGGGTCATTTTCAAAAAATAATTGTTCATTGGGAAGACGTGTGTGAGAGCTGATCGCTTTTTTGATGATCTTATCTTTAAGGCTTAGTTTTTCTTTGGCATGGCCCATAGCGATGATGATAGGCATGATTTCATGCTTTTTTATTTTTAAGATCTTTTGCACATGATCTTTGGCGAAAGTTGCACCTAGCCAGCAACTGCTGATGCCGATGCTTTCAGCATATAATACGACATGTTCTAAGGTATAGCCGATAGCTTCTTGCGCAAATGGCTGATTCACGACCCAAGCTGCTAAAAAAACAGCAGGATCCTTGATCATGCCATAAGTTCCTATTTTATCAGAGTTTTTTAGATCATTGATAAAAGCAATTTTTATCTTGATGTTCCAAGGGTTAGATAAATGGTCGATAAAAGCAAGTAGTTCTTGTAGGTGATCATCACTGATCGGCTTTGGTTGAAATGTGCGAATGCTGTGACGGGCGATGATCGTTTGTTCATTGATGGTTACTGACATATTTTTTCCTCTTTTTTAGGTATATTATAGGATCTTTGCTTATTTTTGACAAAATAAATATAAAAGATATATTTTGTGGTTTGAACAACATACATAAAAGAATGTTAAGCATATACTTAGAATAAACCAAAGGAGATAGGTTTATGAGTGATAGAATGTTTGAAATAGATGAAAAAGAAAATAGATATGAATTATGTGATGATGCAGCTTTCCAAAGGGACGCTAAGTGGGATGATGTCAAGGCCGATCCTTCTGTTAGTGATGATGGTCATGTTGCTAATGCTCCATTATGTGAAAGCTCAACACCAAAAGCGATAGCATATAAAGCAGTTTGTAATGAACCAGATCTAGGATATATGCGAGGAATCAGGATTACTTCATATCTAGGGAAATGGCCAGTTAAGCTAAATTAAAATGAATAGAAAAGTGAGTGAAACTATGTTTAGATCATATTTGATAAATCAAAAAGATGGACATGATAGCGAATATCAACAGCAAGATCGACAAGCAATTTGCGAAAGATTTATCCAAAATTATCGCAGCATTGCAAATGTCTTAGCAATTGATGAAAACGATATAGGCTCCATGAGCTATGAAAGATGTTATGAAGCATGCCAAAATGATCTGCATCTTTTGTATCATCTAAAAAAAACATTGAAAAATTATTGATTACTGTCGATAGTGTTTTAACCATCGCGATATGAATGGCTTTGATGAAGAATGGTCACGCTAAGCTTTTTTATATATCGTTGATGTGATATCTTGACCATTGAAATATAGTTGATATATGCTGCCTCAAAGCAGATAAACAAGATCAAGACGATAAATTTATCCGTCTTGATTTTTATTTTGTGTATTATAATATAACTAAATTTACTGTAAGGGGTGAGGAAGGATATGAACGGAAAAGATGAACGAGCGATATTTGCAAAAATGTATGTCATGCCTTCAATGATCAAGGCATTGATGATAAGTGAGCTTGTTAGTGTTGGGGCATTGCTTATCTTGCTGATGATCCAAAGATTTATCTTTAAAGATATCAATATCAATTATTACGGGCTTTTAGCATATGGAGCGATAGCTGTAGCATGCTTGATCATGATAATGCTGATGTATGGAAATCTCCAAAAGCTTAGCAAACAAGATGCGTGGCTTTGTTTGATCAGCAAAGCTTTAGATGTGATCAAAGATGGAGAATATTCGCAAAGCATGATCTATGATCAAGGTGCTTTGATCGTGGGTAAATTTATAGCTTTAAAAGATAAAGGGCATTTTGTGAGCAGAAATGGCTTTTTTAGCAATATCAGCGATCGAAAAGCTGAAGCATCATTGCTTGCTTTATTGCTGGATGAAGAATTGCCAAATGCTAAAAGATATTTCTTGCCGATAATGCTGATCCCGCTTGCTTTGCTTTTGGTTTGCTTTATCCCTACATATGTTCAAAGCTACAGCAAACTGCAAGAACAGGAAAAGATGATATCAGCTAGCCTAACCAATATAAGCGGCATTTTCGAAACAACGTGTGATTATGTCTATAGCGATGATCCTGATGACGATTACTATAGCTATTATGTCAATGGCTATCTTGAAGACGATGATCACTATGATTATGCATATGTTACGGTATCAGTTAATAAAGCAGGCATGGTCGATGGCGTTAGCTATAGCATCGATATTGATGTAAATAAAAGCAAAGAAGAAAATCTGCAATCGGCTGAAAAGACCATAAGCTTGTTTAATTCATTGATCAAAGCTATAGATGTTCCAGCAGTTAATGAAAATTTATTGAAAGATCATGAGCTTAGCGATGAATTTACCAATTGGTTCCTGACATCTTCATATTATGAAAATGAAGACTTTGTAACGGATGATGAAATGATGATCTCTTATTATTCTACACCGTTGGAAGAATATGATGATTATGGCTTATCATATATCTATATGTCAATTTATGAATTTTATTATGATTGATCACAGCTTGTACATATCTTTGAATTTGAGCAAAAACTTTTCTGCTGCTTTAGAAAAGATCTGATATTTTTTCCATATAATATAGATATTGCTGGAAATTGGGGGATCTAGGGGAATAAATGTTAATTTATCATTATTGATGATTTCAGCTAGTCCTATAGCATAACCAAATCCCGCTTCGACAAATTGGCTGGCATTGTATAAAAGATTATATGAGCCAACGATATTTAATGGTACAGCATGCTGTTCCATCCATTTCATAAAGCTTTGAGCATGGTGTTTTTGCTGTGATATGATCAGCGGCTTGTTTTTTATGTCATTTAAGGTTATCTTAGATAATTGAGCTTCTGGAGCATCTTTGGGTAGCAAAACGCCCCAAATATCTTGGTATGGCAATGATAACGCATGATATTTCGTAGTGTCGATATGGTCAAATACTAAGCCAAAATCAATTAATCCTTTTTCAATTTGTTCAAAAACAAACTCGCTGTTGCCGCTAGAAAGGTGATAATGGATGCCAGGATGTTCTTTAGCTAAAACAAAAGCTGTATCGGCAAGCAGGCGGATAGCCTTGGTTTCACCAGAAGCAATATAGATATCGCCAACGATGAGCTGATCGTTTAAGGTCAGTTCATTTTTGGTCTTTGTTACCAAGGTTAGGATTTCTTCAGCTCGTTGACGAAGCAGCATGCCTTCTTCGGTCAAGGTTATCTTTTTTGACCCTTTGCTGCCTCTTATCAACAAGGTCTTACCTAATTCATCTTCTAGCGCCTTTAGTTGTACGGATAAGGTTGGCTGGGAAAGATGCAAAGATGTGGCTGCCTTGCTGATGCTTTGTTCACGCGCCACAGCTAGAAAATATTGTAATACACGAATATCCATATTGTTCTCCTTTATATAGAAATAAGTTATACATATATATTACCAATAAGTATTTGATATATCAAAACAAATGTCATAAACTAAAGATAAAGGTGGTGATCAAGCTGTTAGCAAAAGAACTTAGTTATAAGGCCGCTTATAGCTGCTGGGAAGATATCATCAACAATTTGCATGATGCTGGTTGTGATGAAGCAATCATAAAACAATGCCTTCAAGACCTGCTAGATGATAAAAAGCAAGATATCATTAGCTGTTTATATGAACATCGAAATGATCTGCTACAGCAGCTTCACCAAAAACAAAAACAATTGGATTGCTTGGATTTTTTGATCTATAAATTAGAAAAATGTCAAGATAGGAAGGAACTTAAAAGATGAAAATGATTAAGAATGAACGCTTTGAACAGGAAAGAGCATTATACGGTGCCAAAGATATCCAGCTAAGTAATTGTATCTTTGCTGGTCTTGAAGATGGTGAAAGTGCCCTGAAAGAAGGTAAGAATATTGAGGTCAATGAATGTTTGTTTAATTTACGATATCCTTGTTGGCATGATGATAGGCTAAAGATCTGTAATTCCGAAATGACCCCAGGATGCCGAGCAGCAATTTGGTATTCTAAACATATCGATATCAATAGCTCAAAGCTAAATGGGATCAAAGCCCTACGCGAATGCGAAGATATAAGGATCGTTGATTGCAAGATCGATTCTAGTGAATTTGGCTGGTTTTCCCATAATATCCAGATGCTTGATAGTCAGGTTGAAAGTGAATATTTCATGCTGCATGGCAATCAATTGAATTTTAAAAACATCAATTTTAAGGGCAAATATTCTTTTCAATATATCACGGATTCAGTTTTTGAAGATTGTATCTTTGATACAAAAGATGCTTTTTGGCACGCAAAAAATGTAATCGTACGCAATAGCGTGATAAAAGGCGAATATCTTGCGTGGTATTCAGCTGGTTTGGTGCTAGATCATTGCAAGATCATCGGAACGCAACCGTTATGTTACTGTCAAAATCTAAAATTGATCGATTGTGAGATGATCGATACCGATCTTGCTTTTGAAAAGTCGAATGTTGATGCAACGATCATCAATGAAGTTGATAGCATCAAGAATCCTGCCTCAGGCATCATCAAGGTTAAAGAAATAAAGAAGCTGATCTTGGATGATGATAATGCTAGAGGAAAGGTCCTTGTCGGTGCATAAATCATCACTTTTATCTGCTATGGGTTATAATAGCATTAGAAAGAAAATTTAAGATTGTTTAGACAATGATTGTTAAAACATTTATTGTGTGATCTTTTTTAAATTTATAAGGATCGCAAAATGTTTTTAGCAATAAAAGAAATGAAATATCAAAAAGGCCGGTATTTATTGATCATTAGCGTCATAGCTTTGATTTTTTATCTGGTCTTTTTTCTTACAAGTCTTGCATATGGTCTGGCAAAAGCTAATCGTAGTGCTATCGATCATTTTGATGCTAAAGGAATGATCATTAGTTCAGCAGCAAATGATAATATTACCGCTTCAAGCATCGATCAAAGCTCTATCGGGCATTTGCTTGATCAAGATCATGAACCGTTAAATATTGTCATTACCAATGTTTATCATATTAGCCCTAAAACGGAGAAGAAACTGCTTAGCATTGCTTTTATTGGGACAATAAGCGATTCTAGGCTTGTTCCAGCTTTATTAGAAGGCAGAACGATAAAAGCTGATGATGAGGTCATTGCCAGCATAAGCTTGAAGCAAGATGGAATATCCTTAAATGATAAAATAAAAGATAGCAAGACCGAGCGTACATATAAGATCGTAGGTTTTACTAAAGAAGCAAAATATAATACCTTACCAGTGGTTTATATTGGATTGGACTTGATATCTGTGCCTATGCAAGCTTATAAGAATGCTGAGGCTGTTAGTGGCGCAACAGAAAATATGCCTCAACGGATAAATGCGATTGCCGTATTTAATGATGATATCAAGCTACCATCTGGATTAACCTATCTGCCAATCAATAAAGTTATCGATAAGCTTCCCGGATATCAAGCACAGGTCTTGACCTTTGGCTTGATGATTAGCTTTTTAAGCGGAATATCAGCAATGATAATTGCTATCTTCATGTATATCTTAACGATGCAAAAGAGTATTAGTTTTGGGATCTTAAAAGCTCAAGGCTTTAGTAACGCTTATATCATCAAGGCGGTTATTTTTCAAACCATCATTATTACGCTTGCTGGTTTATTTGTGGGATATTTGGTAGATATGATCTCGATAATGTTGCTGCCTGCCAAGGTACCAATAGCAATAAATTATGGCTTTTATGCTGTTATTTCTTTGCTGACATTAGTATTTGCGATGCTTGGAGCATTATTTTCGGTCCATGCCGTAACAAAGATCGATCCCTTAGAAACAATCAAAGGAGCTTAATATGAGCACGATACGATTAATAGATATTTATAAAGATTTTAAAGATGGAGATAATATCATCCATGCATTATATCCTACGTCCTTTACCATTGAAAAAAATGAGTTTGTAGCCATTATTGGGCCTAGTGGCAGTGGTAAATCAACTTTATTGACAATGATCGGTGCTTTGCAAAAACCAAGTGGAGGTAAACTATATATTGACGATATAGATGTAGCTTTGTTAAATGAAAAGCAAAAAGCAAAGCTACGATTTGAGAAGATCGGATTTATCTTACAAGCGGCAAATTTATTATCATTTTTAAAGATAGAAGAACAGTTAAAGCTCAAAGCAGCGTATGCCAAGAAAAAGTACGATCAAGCAAAAGGACGAAAACTACTTGCACAATTAGGAATTGAAAAACAAGCAGATAAATATCCGGCCAAGCTTTCAGGTGGGGAAAGACAACGAGCAGCAATCGCTTATGCATTATTTGGTGATCCTTTGTTGATCTTAGCAGATGAACCTACAGCGAGCTTAGATGGTCAAAAAGCTTTAGAAGTTGTTGAGCTTCTTAAAGAAATTGCAAAGAAACAAGATAAAGCTGTGATCATGGTTACTCATGATCAACGACTGCTGCATCATTGTGATCGAATTCTCAAGATCGAAGATGGTGTATTACAAGAAATTGATCATTCTGAAGCATAAGAATATTACTTAATATATTTATGAAATAAATCAATATCAGGGGGATATGCGATATAATTAAAAAGAGGATCATTCAATGAGAAATTTAAGAAAAGATATGGAAACGATCATTCAAAAGATATTACCGCAGATATCGCCTGATAATACGGTCATAAATGGTTTGCGTGATTTTCAGTTTCCCAAAGGAAATCTGTATTTGGTGGCCGTTAACAATTGTTGCATGGTCATATCAAAGAAGGTATCGTTTGTACCAAATACGGACATATCAAAGGAAAGATTCCTGGTATCCAATGTTATGAAGGGGGACATCCTTTGATGGATGAAAATAGTTTGCAAGCAACCAAGGAAATCTTAAAGATGACCGCAGATCTGCAAAAAGAAGATATGGTGCTGTTCTTATTATCTGGTGGTGGATCAGCATTATTTGAAGATCCTTTGATATCTTTAGAAGAGCTTGTTGACATCAATGCGCAGCTTTTAAAAAGCAAAGCTAGCATTCAGGAAATCAACACGATCCGCAAAAGATTGTCTAAGGTAAAAGGCGGTAAATTTGCAGAGCATTGTTTACCGGCACAGGTATATACCATCATTTTAAGCGATATCTTAAATGATCCAGTCGATATGATCGCTTCGGGGCCTACGGCTGAGGATCAAAGCACATATGAACAAGCTATTCAGATCGTTAAAAATTACCAGTTATCATTAAGTGAGGAAGCTATGCGTTGCTTGAAGCTTCCAACGGTTAAAAACGTTACGAATAGTAGGATATGTATTGGCGCTGGAGTAAGTGTTTTAGCACAAGTAGTAAAGAAAGCATGCGACCAATTAGGCTATCATACGATCATCTTAAGCGATCAGCTTGATTGTGAAGCTCGTGAGGCTGGAAGGTTCATGGGATCGATTGCAAGATATAATCAAAATGGTGGGAACATGGCATATATCATTGCGGGAGAAACAACGGTAAAAGTTGTTGGAAAAGGTAAAGGCGGACGTAATCAAGAAATGGCCTTAGCTGCTGCAAGCTATTTAGATGGTATGGATAATGTTGCTTTTTTTAGCTTTGGATCAGATGGAACTGATGGGCCAACCGATGCCGCTGGCGGATATGTAGATGGTAAAACTTTAGATAATTTAAAAAAACAAAACATCAGTGTTGTTGAGGCTTTAAGTAATAATGACGCTTATCATGCCTTAGCAAAATGCGATGGCCTTATCATTACCGGACCTACGGGTACCAATATCAATGATGTTGCGGTATTGCTGATATGTGAAAGAAATAATAAATAAATTCTTTAATATTGTCATCATAGTAGTATAATACTTATATGAAAGAGAGGCTTTTATGAAGAAATTATTTATTTTGGTAGCGCTTTGCCTATTGATGGCAGGATGTTCTAGCAATACACCGGCTGACCAAACACAAAGCACTAGTACTCCAGCTTCAGCAGCCACTGAAGAAACAACGACATCAGAAACAACGACACCTGAGTCAACCGAAGAAATTGATGAGGAATTTGTTTTCACAAGAGGAAGCGTTACGGATGGGGTGTATTCTAATGAATCGTTGGGTATCAATATAACTGTACCAACAGGATTTGTCGCTTTGTCAGATGAACAACTTAATTCTTTGGTAACCGCAAGTGCTGACAGCAAAGGTATCGATAATTTTCAAGACGCCATTGATTCACAAGTTGTAACCTATGATTTTGGTATGGTCGATGGCAGTGGTAACGGTAGCGTCTTGGTTGGTATCGAGAACCTAGCTTTAGAAGGCGCTGAAGGATTGGTAAATAATGAAAGTGAATACTTGGCATTTGTTACGGCTAATCTAAGCGCAGATCCCAATGCGGCATATACCTTTAGCGATGTATATGAATTTACTGGTTTACAAGATTCATGGTATGCAGTTGATTGCACCGAGAGCAATAATCAGGTCAACAGCATTATCTTAGTAAAATATCTTGGCAAATATGTTGCAACGATCATTTATAATTATACCGAAGGAACCGATCCTTCTGCTGTATTAAGCCAGATAAGCTAATAAAAAGCCTTAGTTAGATCTAAGGCTTTTTTTTGCAATTTTTGTATAGTATGTGATAAAAGCGGTTTTAGCATTGGTATATCCATCGCGATCATGGATGAATTTTGGCCATAACTGTAGCTTAAGACGTTCATATGCTTTGGCAATTGATGGATGAAGGATAAGATAATCGCGAAAGTATATTTCATCGATATCATCCATATAGCGCAAATGAATATGAAAGACCTTATCGGCGAAACCGTTAATTGTATATCCTTTGTTAAAGCTGCAGCGATAGCGATCTTTAGCCATGCATAAATAGCCATTTTTTAGAAGTATTCTATGAATTTTATTCATATCTTTTGTTTTAGGAATGATCAAAAG
>CASGCC010000059.1 GCA_949299585.1 uncultured Bacillota bacterium
GTTATGAATCCAATTTATCTGGTGCCATTCATCCTTGCACCGGTTGCTTGTAATTTGTTTGGCTATCTATGCGTTGGAGTATTGCAGATAATTCCGCCGGTTGCAGTTGATGTGGGATGGACGACACCTGGCTTCTTGATCCCATTCTTAGGTTCAGGAGGTACGAATTACTTATCATTGGTTGTTGGTATCTTGTGCGTTGGTATCTCTACCTTGATTTATATGCCATTTGTCAAAGCTGCTGCTTCAGCAAATATCAAGGCTCAGCAAGCATTAGAAAATCAAAGCGAATAAAATTTAAGGAGGAATGAAGATGAGCAAAACGTCTATGACTAAAAATAAATTTATATATACCGCAGGTTTGATCAGAAGAGCCATCGCCTTTGGCATTGATTGGTATATTGGCGGGGTGCTCATCGCTATTCCTATCATGAGCTTATATCAGATCGTGAAGCCAAATGATGTTTATGTCATGAACTTGCAAAATTTTTCTTGGCTGCAGGCTGTGTTAGGAGCTGCTTGCTGCCTGCTGGTTGCTTTGGCTTATTATGTTTATGTCCCATATAAGACCAATGGCCAGACCTTAGGTAAGATGATCATGAAGATCAGGATCGTTGCTATTGATGGCAATAAGCTTACCTTTAAAAAATTATTACGCCGTCAGCTTTTAGGTATCATCTTGGTTGAGGGAAGCTTATATTCGGTTACTCCTTTATTATGGCAGGCTATATTTTATAATAGTGCACAGGCTTGTCAGATCATTACTTGGATCTATTATGGAATTACTATCATTTCAATCATTATTGCCATTATCTTTAAGAGTCATCGGGCAATTCATGATTATCTAGGCTCAACGATCGTTGCTTTAGCATAATTAATTTAAGAAGAGGTTCTATATGAGTTTAAGAAAAGATTTTTTATGGGGCGGAGCAGTTGCTGCCCATCAGTTAGAAGGTGCATATGACGTTGGTAATAAAGGTATCAGCATCATGGATGTCATGACCTCTGGCAGCGTTAATTCTCCGCGAAGGATCACGGATAAGATCTATCCTGATGAAAATTATCCTAATCATGAAGCAATTGATTTTTATCATCATTATAAAGAAGATATTGCTTTATTTGCCCAAATGGGCTTCAAATGTTTCAGAACTTCTATCGCTTGGACCCGTATCTATCCTACAGGGGAAGAAAAACAGCCAAATGAAGAAGGGTTGAAATTCTATGATGATATGTTCGATGAATGCTTGAAATATGGCATCGAACCGGTAATTACCTTAAGTCATTTTGAAATGCCATATGCATTGGTAGAAAAATATGGCGGATGGCGTGATCGTCGTTTGATCGATCTATTCGTTAAATTTGCTACGACCTGCTTCATGCGCTATAAAGATAAGGTCAAATATTGGATGACCTTTAATGAGATCAATAATCAAGCAAACTACAATAGCGAAGGCAGCATTTATGGTGATTCTGGTATCATCTATCGTCCAGGTGAGATCAAGGAACAAGTAATGTATCAAGCATCACATTATGAATTGGTAGCAAGTGCGATCGCTATCAAAAAAGCTAGAGCGATCAATCCTGCTTTCCGGTTAGGATGCATGATCGCAATGTGTCCGATCTATCCAGCAACTTGTAAACCAGAAGATATCCTGATGGCACATAAAGCAATGGAGAAACGTTACTATTATGCTGATGTACATGTATTTGGTACTTATCCGGCTAATATCACGGCTTTATGGCAACGCAAAGGATATGTGATGGACGTGAGCGAAGAAGATCTGCAAGTTTTGAAAGAAGGCTGTGTTGATTATATCGGCTTTTCTTACTACATGTCTTTTGCTATCGGCAAAAAGGCAGAAAATGAGCACTATGATTATGATGAAATGCATGATCTGGTTCGTAATCCTTATGTCGAAGCTAGCGATTGGGGATGGCAGGTTGATCCGGTTGGCTTACGTTATGCCTTGAACTGGTTTACCGATCATTATCGTTTACCGCTTTTCATCGTTGAAAATGGTTTAGGAGCATATGATAAGGTTGAAGAAGATGGTAGCATCCATGATGATTATCGAATTGCTTATCTTCGTCGACATATCGAACAGATGAAGAAAGCCGTCGAAGAAGATGGCGTTGATCTGATGGGCTATACCCCTTGGGGATGCATCGATCTTGTTTCTGCTTCTACGGGAGAGATGAGCAAACGTTATGGCTTTATCTATGTTGATAAACAGGATGATGGCAGCGGAAGCTTGAAACGTAGCTGTAAAGATTCCTTCTATTGGTTTAAAAAAGTAATTGCATCTAACGGAGATGATCTAGCGTGAAGATATTAACTTTAGACATCGGGGGTAGCTCGATCAAATATGCTAATATCGATGAAAAGCAAGTTTTGAGCTTTAGAGGCAAAAAAGTTACGCCTTTGACCAATATGGAAGATCTATGGCATACCTTGGATATGATCTATGCCGAAAATGGTGGCAACTATGATGGTATTGCTATCAGCATGCCAGGTGTCATCGATTCGCAGCATGGCTTTGCTTATACCGGTGGATCTTTAAGATACATTGAAAACTGTTCATTTGCTCAGCTGCTTGAACAGCGTTATCAGGTTAAAACATGGATCGGTAATGATGCCAGATGCGCAGCTTTGGCTGAGGTAGGTTATGGCAGCCTGCAAGATGTTGAAGATGCTTTTGTCGCGATACTTGGAACTGGTATCGGCGGCTGTATCATCAAGGATCGTCAGGTTCATTATGGCAAACATTTTGCCTCAGGGGAAGTGTCATCACTATTAACAGATATCAATACGCCTTTTGACCCTATGAGCCAATGGTGGGCCGTAAATGGAATCATGGGCTTATTGAAGGAAGTCCAAAATGCGACAGGTCTTAGCAATCAATGGACCGGTGAAGAAATCTTTGCTATGGCTAATGCTAATGATGAAAAGGTCATAGCGGGAATTGATAATTTTGCTAAGAAGCTAGCGGTACAGCTTTTTAATATCCAGGTCTTGCTGGATGTTGAAAAGATCGCGATCGGTGGAGGAATATCAGCGCAGCCATTGTTGATAACGCTGATCAAAAAACATTGGGATAGTTTATTTGCTTTGCCAAATATCCCGATCAAACCAGCAACGATCGTTCCATGTGCATTTTTAAATGACGCCAATATGATCGGTGCATATTATCAATGGCGTCAATCTAATGAAAAAAGGAGCTAATTAACCATGAAAAATATCGTATTGTTATGTGCAGCAGGCATGTCTACCAGCTTGTTGGTAACCAAAATGAAAGAAGCAGCAGCAAATGAAGGATTTGAATGCCAGATCGCAGCTTATGCCTTGGCAGAAGCTAGCAAGGTGGTACCTGATGCTGATATCGTATTGTTGGGCCCACAAGTTCGTTTTAACCAAAGCAAGATCAAAAAAGATTTTCCTGACAAGATCGTTGAATGCATCGAAATGCGTGATTATGGAACGATGAATGGGGCAGCAGTTGTTAAATTTGCTAAAACAAAGATGGGGCTATAAGATATGGAAGGATTAGAATTAATAAGCTTTCAGATCATATCAGCCGTAGGTACTGCTAGATCGATGTATGTCGAAGCTATTGGTTTAGCAAAAGAAGGAAAATTTGAAGAAGCGCGCCAGATGATCGATGAAGGGGAAAAGGTCTTCGTCGAAGGACATCATGCGCATGCGCAATTGATCCAGCAGGAAGACGCTGGCGATCATGTGGATTTTCATCTGCTGCTGATGCATGCTGAAGATCAGCTGATGAGCGCTGAAGCTTTTAAAACCATCGCTTCGGAATTTGTTGATCTATATGAAAAACTTTCAGCAATGAAATAATTTATGATGATCCTCTTACCAGATTAGTAAGAGGATTTTTATTGCCTCATGATGTCTTGAATATAAATTTATGGTAAGATAAAGATGATAAAGGGAGCTTGATATCATGCTGAATGTTGAACAGATCAAATCTTTGAATGAATTAGAAAGCTTGGTTTATGATTTTATCTTAAATAATGGGAAACAAGTATTAAGCATGAAGGTCCGCGATCTGGCGGATGCTGTTCATGTTTCTACGACAACGATCCTTCGCTTTTGTAAAAAAGCAGGATGCAATGGCTTTTCTGAATTTAAGATCAAATATAAATTATATCTTGATGAACAAAAAATGCCGCAAAGCCATGATGATATCCCACTGCTGATAACGGCGTTAAGTCAATTTAATAATGCCGAATTTTATGAAAAGATCGAACGATTAGCGCAAATCATCAAAAAAAGCGATAATGTAATAATGACCGGTATTGGAACCAGCGGAATCCTTGCTAAATATGCTGCTCGCTATTTTACTAATATCGGGAAGATCAGTTTTTGTGTGGATGATCCTTTTTATCCGGTTACGCGTTCACTAGCAGAAAATGGGGTAGTGCTTGCATTTTCAGAAAGCGGAGAAACCGAAGAAACCATTAATCATGCTCGAGAGTTTCGCCAAAGAGGCTGCTATATCATTGCGATCACAAATCGCCATGAATGCCCGCTAGTCAAAGTCGCTAATGATAGCTTGAACTATTATCTTCCAAGCCGTAAAGTTCAAGGGACCTTAAACATTACTTCGCAGGTTCCGGTCATCTTTTTGATCGAAACTTTAGCCAATAAGCTTAAAGATCTTTTCAGCGAAGAAGAACAAGATAAATAATTTTATATAGTTGTGAAAACATGGACAAAAATGTTTTTAAAGCGTTTGCGAAAGCAAATTTTAGTGATATAATAAAAACGTCATAGGAGGAAAATTTAAATGGCAAAGAAAACTGTCAAAGATTTAGATGTTAAAGGTAAACGCGTCTTAGTTCGTGTTGATTTTAACGTTCCAATTAAGGAAGGAGTAATAACTGACGATAATCGTATCCAGGCTGCTCTTCCAACTATTAACTATTTAACAGAAAATGGAGCTAAAGTAATCTTACTTTCTCATTTAGGTAAAATTGACCATAAAGATCCAGAAAAATGTGAAGCTGGTAAAAAGAAAAATAATATGGCTCCAGTAGCTGCGCGTTTGCAAGAACTAGTTAGTTCAAAAGTAACATTTGTACCTGTTACTCGTGGCGAAGAATTAGAAAAAGCCGTTGCAGAAATGAACGAAGGCGACATCGTATTGATGCAAAATACACGTTATGAAAAAGGTGAAAGCAAGAATGATCCTGAATTGGCTGCTTATTGGGCTGGCTTAGGAGATCTATTTGTTTCTGATGCTTTCGGTTCAGTTCATAGAGCACATGCTTCTACGGTTGGTATCGCAACGCATTTGCCAAGTGCTTGCGGTTTCTTGGTTCAAAAAGAATTGGAAAACTTAGGTGCTGCAATTGACAATCCTAATCGTCCATTAGTAGCTATCCTAGGTGGAGCTAAAGTGTCTGATAAGATTGCGGTTATCGATAACTTATTGAACATTGCTGATAAAGTTATTATCGGTGGTGGTATGGCTTATACTTTCTTTAAAGCTAAAGGCTATAATGTTGGTACTTCATTGTTAGAAGAAGACAAAGTAGAAATGGCTAAAGAATTTATGGAAAGAGGAAAAGATAAATTAGTATTGCCTATCGATACGGTAGTTGCTAATGATTTCTCTAATCCAACAGATATCAAGACTGTTGATAGCGATAAGATCCCTGATGGATATATGGGATTGGATATCGGTGAAAAGACCGTTGAATTATTCGCTAAAGAACTTCAAGGCTGCAAAACAGCTGTATGGAATGGCCCAATGGGCGTATTTGAAGATCCTCGTTTTGCTAAAGGAACAGAAGCAGTTTGTAAGATCTTATCTGAACTTCCTGATGCTATGACCGTTATCGGTGGTGGTGACAGTGCAAGTGCTGCTAAGAAATTAGGCTATAAAGATAAATTTACGCATATTTCTACAGGCGGCGGCGCTTCATTAGAATATATGGAAGGTAAAGAATTGCCTGGTATCGCAATTATTGAGGAGAAATAAAGATAATGAGAAAACCTATTATTGTTGGAAACTGGAAAATGAACAAGCTTCGTGGTGAAGCTAATGAATTCATGGAAGCAATCGAAGCATATTTGACAGGAGATGAAGCAAGTACTTATGGTATTGCTGCTCCATTCACTTGTGTGGGAAATTGCGTAGATCGTGCTAAAAACTTAGTTGTTGCAGCGCAAAACTGCCACTGGAAAGAAAGCGGAGCTTATACTGGTGAAGTTAGCGTTGAAATGCTAGAAGATTTAGGTGTTAAATATTGCATCATCGGTCATTCTGAAAGAAGATCGATGTTTGGCGATACTGATGAAACAGTAAACAATAAAGCTAAAAAATTATTAGATGAAGATATCATTCCTATTCTTTGCATCGGTGAAACTGAAGCACAATATGATGCTGGAGAAACGGAAAAAGTTATCCGTGATCAAATTGCCGGAAGCATGAAAGATCTTTGCCCACACTGCGTAGCTAAGATGGTCGTTGCTTATGAACCAATCTGGGCTATCGGTACTGGTAAGAGCGCAACCAAAGAAATCGCGCAAAACTGCTGCCATATCGTTCGTGATCAAATTCGCGTCATGTATGGTGATGAAGCAGCTGATAGCGTTCGTATTCAATATGGCGGAAGCGTTAAACCAGAAAATATTAAAGAATATATGGCTTGCGAAGACATCGACGGCGCTTTGATCGGTGGTGCTTCTTTGAAAGTTGATTCTTTCAAAGCTATTATTGATGCAACAAAGTAAGTTTACACTCAGAAAAATCTGATGTAATAAATTATTAAGGTATTTATAGGAGGAAAATAAAACAATGCCTAGTATTATTGATGTTTATGCACGTGAAGTTCTTGACTCTCGTGGAAATCCAACAGTTGAAGTAGAAGTTACTACGGAATCTGGCGCATTTGGACGCGCAATGGTACCAAGTGGTGCTAGTACAGGTGAAAGAGAAGCTTTAGAATTAAGAGATGGCGATAAGAGCCGTTACTTAGGTAAAGGTACAACTAAAGCTGTAAGCAATGTAAATGACATCATTGCTGATGCTGTTATCGGTATGGATGTTACTGATCAATGTGCAATTGATAAAGTAATGATCGAACTAGATGGCACAAAAGATAAATCAAGATTAGGTGCAAACGCAATCTTAGGTGTATCTATGGCTTGCGCTCGTGCAGCTGCAGATTATTATGATATCCCACTTTACAAATATTTTGGTGGATTTAATGGTAAAGTATTACCAGTTCCTATGATGAACGTATTAAATGGTGGTAGCCATGCTGACTCTACCGTTGACTTCCAAGAATACATGATTTTCCCTGTTGGGGCAAAATCAATCAAGGAAGCATTGCGTATGGGTGCTGAAACATTCCATAACTTGCGTAAAGTATTAAAAGCTCGTGGCTATAACACTAACGTTGGTGACGAAGGTGGATTTGCTCCAAGCTGTAAAGATGGTAACGAAGAACCATTAGAATTGATCGTTGAAGCTATCAAAGCTGCTGGATATGTTCCAGGCGAAGATATCTGCATCGCTATGGACGTTGCTGCTAGTGAATTCCATAACCATGAAACTGGTTTATATGAATTGAAGAAATCTGGTCAAGGCAACAAGACTACTGATGAAATGATCGATATGTATGCTGAATGGGTAGAAAAATATCCAATCATCTCTATCGAAGATGGTCTTGGTGAAAGAGACTGGGATGGATGGAAGAAACTTACTGATCGTTTAGGTGATCGTATCCAATTAGTAGGTGACGATTTATTCGTAACTAACCCTGCTATCTTAAAAGAAGGTATCGAAAAAGGTATCGCTAATGCTATCTTGATCAAAGTTAACCAGATCGGTACATTAACAGAAACATTTGATGCAATCGAAATGGCTAAAGAAGCTGGCTATACTTGTGTAGTTTCTCATAGATCTGGAGAAACTGAAGATACAACGATCGCAGATATCGCTGTAGGTTTGAATGCTGGTCAGATAAAGACTGGTTCAATGAGCAGAACAGACAGAATTTGTAAATATAACCAATTGATGAGAATTGAAGACGAATTAGGTCCAGTTGCTCAATACTTAGGTAAAAAAGCATTCTACAACGTAAAACTTAAATAGTTGATAGTAGTTCTTTGAAGGAAGCTTAGGCTTCCTTCTTTTTGTATTTTAGCGTTTGATGGGAAAAAATGAAAAAAGCAAATGGTATAACGAAGGTTGTAATGATCAAAGCTCTAAGCTTCATCAATACAGATTTACCTTGCTTAAAGTAATTTTAGTTAGTTTACATTTTGAGTGATCCAATTACAGTAGCTTGAAGAAACAGTTTGATCTGATTGGT
>CASGCC010000060.1 GCA_949299585.1 uncultured Bacillota bacterium
AGAATAAGAAGATCACTTTGACCAAACAAGAAGCTTACAGTGATACGATCGATATCGGTAAGGTAATTTCGCAAAGCGCTGCTTCTGGAACGACCATCAAAGAAGGTGAAGAACTTATCGTTGTCGTATCAAAAGGCAAAGCGGTAACGATTCCTAATTTGGTTGGCTATGATGCAACGATGTTAGAAGCATGGACAAGCGATGCCAACAATAAGGTAGCTGTTGTAAAGCGAGAGACCTATAGCGATCAGCCTCAAGGTACCGTTATTTCTCAATCTATTGTCGCTGGCAGTCAGGTAGACCAAGGAACAGTGCTAGAATTAGGTATTTCATTATATATGCCAGTATTGCAAACCAACAGCCAAGAGTGGTACGGCAAAGATTATCTTAGCCTAGTTGCCAAGGTTGATGAATGGAATGGCAAAGGAGCTAGCATTGCTGCCGGCGCTTGGGATGGCGAAGAATGCAGCGATACTTATCCAACACCAGGACAGATCATTGAATACCGCTGCTTAGATGCCAATGGTAACCAATTGCCATATGAAGCTAATGGCTGCGCTAGACCGCTGCCTTTGAATGCTAAGATCTCAATGAAGATCTCAACCGGAGCATGTAAGGTAACACCACCAGCTGCTAAGGAAGTTGAGGTTCCAAATACTCTGATGTCTTCTAGTGATTTTATATTATGGGCTAGTCAAAATAATATTTCGGTAACTGAAACAACTGTTGAAAGTACTACTACAGAAGGATGTGAACTTCTTAATTCAGATTGGAGCAAGACAGGAAAGGATCCAGGAGTTTATTGTGCATTTAATGGCCAAACATTAACTACAGGTAATACTTATATTTTGAGAAAATATGTTAAACCTGCGCAAACTACATCTCCAACAGAGTCTTTAAATTAAAATAATTAAACAATTAACAAAATAATTTATCTAAGGAGGTATGCAGATGAATTTTTTGAATCGGGCGATCAAGAATGTCTTACGAAGGCCGACCAAATCCATCTTGTTGGCGATCACGTTCTTTGTGATCGGTAACTTGGTCATTGTTGGGTTAGGTATATCTAGTGCTTCGGAAAATGCTAAGGTCTTGACGCGTAAGCAGATGCGGGCAATCGTTAGCTATGAAGTTGATTATACAAAATACTATCAGGATGCTGAAGCAATTGAAAATGAAGATGAGCGGATGGAATTTTATAATAATTCTCCAAAGCTGGATACCGAGCTGATCAAGACGATGATGAGCGATGAAAGAGTAGCAGCGGCTAATAGCTTTAGCAATTGGACAACCATGTATTCGACAGATGTACAAAGCGTACCTAACCCTTATGCTTCTTCCCAAAGCGGAGGCGGAACGGTTACGATGTCTGATGGCACATCATATGAATACGTCGAACCAGGCTTTAAGATCCAAGCAAATAATTATCCAACGCAGATCGAGATCTATGAGAAAACCTATGAAGTTATCGAAGGACGTTATTATACGCAAGAAGATATCGATAATACCAATTATGTTTGCTTGATCACAGATGAATTGGCGGAGGCTAATAACCTCAAGGTTGGAGATACGATTAGCTTAACGCAGATGCAGCCTAATCAGATCGAACAATATGCGCAGCAATTGAATGCTAAGGTTGATGACTTTAAATTTAATCTGGAAATTATAGGTATATATCATAATGCTAAAGAGCTTGATCCAAATGACAGCAATACCCAATATAAACAGACATATGAAGTTCCGGCTAATACGATCTTGATGCCAGCTTCGGCATATAATGATTTTTCTTATTATACTGGTAAACTGATGTTTGATTATTATAAATCAATGGATACGACGGGTTCTTATGGCGAGTACCCTAGTATCGAAGAATATTCACAGGTTACTTCTTCGGTGATGCTGCTGAAAGATCCTTTGGATGTCGATGGCTTTGTTAAGGATTATGAGGGTAATATGGGTGAATATACCAAGCTTAACGCCAATAATGCAGAGTTTAAGAAATTATCTCGTCCTTTGGATACGATGTCATTTTTCGCTAATGTCGTTGTTAGCATCGTTATCTTTACGGCTATCGTTATCATTACCTTGGTAACGGCGTTGACCCTAAAGACCAGATCTTATGAAATAGGCGTGCTGTTATCTTTGGGTGTTTCAAAGGTAAAGGTCGTGTTGCAGTTATTTAGCGAATTGCTGATCGTAGCGGTATTAGGCTTTACTTTGAGCATTGCTAGCGGTTATATGATTGCGGGCAAAGTGGGAGATATGGTTTTAGAGTATCAGACCGCTACCGAAGATAAATATGCGACCGATGATACCTATCAATATGTAGATCCTGAAAGTTACTTTACGACCATTTCGCAAGATACGCTGATTTCGCAGTATCATGTAACGATCGATGCAATATTGATATTGGAAATATATGTCGTTGGCTTGGGCGTTGTATTTATCAGCATCCTGATACCTTCAGGCATGATCATGCGCTTTAATCCAAAACAAATCTTGATCAACACATATTGATAAGGAGGAATTAAAACATGAATTTTTTAAGACGAGCGATAAAAAATGTTATAAGGGTTCCTTCTAAATCAATTTTGTTAGGAATAACCTTCTTTGTGATTGGAAATTTGGTCATCGTTGGCTTGGGATTGACCAGTGCTTCGCAAAATGCCAAGATCCTTACGCGTAAGCAAATGCGTGCCGTTGTTAGCTATGAAGTTGATTTTGAGAGCTATTACGCTGATGGAGATAGCATTGAAAGCGAAGAGGAAAGAAATGAATTCTATGAAAATTATCCTAAGATCGATCTAGAACAAAATGCTAAGATGATTGCTGATGAGCGGGTCAAAGCTGTTGATGCCTTTTATGATCGTATCACTTATGCTCCAGATCTTGAATATATCAAAAATCCTTATAGCAATAGTGAAGGTATAGCTTATACGATCGATGCTGATGGCAATCAAGTAGAATATCAGATGCCTAGTTTTAAGATCCAAGCAAATATCTTCCCGATGCAGATTGCTTTGTATGAGGGAACCTATGAAATCGTAGAAGGTCGTTATTATACGCAAGAAGATCTTGATAACGAGAATAGGGTTTGTTTGATTACGGATGAATTGGCTGATTTGAATAATCTTAGAATTGGTGATACGATCAAGCTGTGTGATTATAGCCAGACCGATCTTGATAGCTTTGCGAAGGCGGGTCTTGATGTTTCGAATATGGATCTAGAACTGGAAATCATTGGTATCTATCACAATAATAAAGAATTAGATCCAAATGATACGAATACGCAATATATGCAAGCGTATGATGTACCTGCTAATACGATCTTGATGCCTTCTACGGCTTATAATCGTTATAATTATGATGCTAGCATAGTATCAAATACATATTATAATCAGATTTATGGGACGGGAATAATTGAAAAGCCTGATTATGAATCATTTACTCGGGTCAATAGTGCTGTTTACTTGTTAGATGATCCGTTGCATGTTGATGAATTTATCAAGGATTATGAAGGTGAATTAGGTGATTATCAGATCTTGAATGCTAATAACGATGAATTTAATCGAATGGCTAGACCTTTGGATTCTATTTCGATGTTTGCTAATTTGATCTTAGTTATCGTTGGAGTAGCGGCGGTTATCATCATTACCTTGATCGTTGCCTTGACCTTGAAGACCAGAACTTATGAAATGGGCGTATTGTTATCGATGGGTGTTAGCAAGATTAAAGTTATCATGCAGCTTTTTGTAGAACTGTTGATCGTTGCGGTTCTTGGCTTTAGCTTAAGCATCGTTAGTGGCAGCTTGATAGCTGGTAAGGTTGGCGATGTTGTATTAGATTATCAGGTTGAAACAGAAAATGAATATGCTTCAGATGATAGCAATGTCATATACTATGGCGGTGTTGAACGTTACTTTACCGAGGTTACGCAAGAACAGATCCTGTCTCAATATAATGTTACGATCAGTCCATTGATCATTGCTGAAATATATATCTTAGGCTTAGGCGTGGTATTTATCAGCATCGTTATCCCAGCGATGATGATCATGCGCTTCAATCCAAAACAGATCCTATTGAATACCAACTAAAGGAGGAAAAGTTATGAGCAGTATTTTACGACTTGAAAATATCAATTATGGATATGAAGACGGCGGTTATCGTCGACAGATCCTTAAAGATCTTAGCTATGATTTTGACAGCGGTAAGTTTTATACGATCCTAGGGCCTAGCGGCAGCGGTAAGACAACATTGTTGAGCATCATTGCTGGCTTGGATAAACCAGATAGCGGAGAAATTTATTATGAAGGTGAAAATATCAATAAGATGGGATTGTATAAATATCGCCGCAATAAGATCGGTATCGTATTCCAATCATATAACTTGGTAAATTATCTAACAGGCTTTGAAAATATCGAACTTGCAATGACGGAAACGGATAATAAGATTCCTAAGAATCATAAGGAAGTAGCGTATGCGTTGCTGGCAAAATTTGGTATTGGCAAAAGCAAGGCTGACCGTTTGGTAACAAGATTGTCAGGTGGTGAACAGCAGCGTATCGCAATAGCCAGAGCTATTGCCTCTAACGTTGATCTGATCTTTGCGGATGAACCTACCGGAAACCTAGATAGCGCCACAGAAGAAGAGATCATCAAGATCTTTAGGATGTTGACCGAAGAATTTGGCAAGACGGTTATCGTGGTTACCCATAGCAATGAGGTTAGCAAGCTTAGCGATCATCGGGTCTTGTTGCATGAAGGGGTATTAAAAGAAATTGAATAAGTTTGACGTCCATTGACATGGACGTTTTTCTTTGGGCTTTAGGAAAGATTGTGCTACAATAAATGATAACAGAGGAGGGATAGACAATGGATGATGTAAAATTGTTAAAGATCTTAGAAAAGGATCCGCGTATCAGTACGAAGGATCTAGCTGATATCCTAGATGAAAGTGAAAATAATATCTTAGAAGTAAAGAATCGCCTAGAAAAAAATAAGGTCATTTGCGGCTATCATACGGTCATAAATTGGGATAAGACCAATTGTGATCGCGTACAAGCCATCATTGAGGTGAGCGCCAAGACCGAAAGAGATAAAGGATATGATGATGTAGCGATGAGGATCGCTCGTTTCCCAGAAGTTAAAAGCTTGTATCTGATGAGCGGAAAAAATGAGTTCATGGTATTGATCGATGGCAAGACGATGCGGGAAATTGCAGATTTTGTGGGCCAAAAATTGGCTCCGCTTGAAGGGGTCATGTCGACGGTTACCTGCTTTGTTTTGAAGCAATATAAGATCGAAGGCGTCGTTATCGATGAAGAACGTTTTGAAGATCAAAGGCAGATCGTAACGCCATGAGCCGTTATTTAAATAAGAAGATCCAGATGATAGCTCCTTCAGGCATTCGTAAATTTAGCGAGATGGCTGCCGGGGTCCCAGGAGTTATATCGTTGGGCGTTGGAGAACCTGATTTCATTACGCCTTGGCATATTCGTGAAGAAGCAATATATGCTATTGAAAAAGGGCGGACCTACTATGCCCCAAACTTAGGCTTGCCAGAATTAAGGCAAGAAATATGCAATTATTATCAGCGGCGTTTTGGTTGCCAGTATGATTGGCAACGTCAATGTTTGGTAACCGTGGGCGCTAGCGAAGCCATCGATCTTTGCATGCGAACTATACTTGATCCTGGTGATGAGGTAATCTTGCTGAGTCCTTGTTATGTTGCGTATACGCCATGTGTTCAACTGGCAGATGGTGTGGTGCGTTATGTTAATTTAAAAGAAGAGGATCACTTTAAATTGACACCTGAGGCTTTAGAAGCAGCAATAACGCCAAAGACCAAGATGCTGTTTTTGAATTTTCCTAGCAATCCTACCGGCGGTATCATGAGCAAGGAAGATTATGCTAAGTTGGTGCCGATCATCAAGAAGCATGATCTGGTAGTTTTAAGCGATGAGATCTATGCCGAGCTGACATATGATGGACATTTTTGTTCTTTGGCTAGTTTTAAAGAAATAAAAGATCAGGTCATCATCTTAAATGGTTTCAGCAAAGCCTATGCCATGACCGGCTGGCGCGTGGGTTATATCTTAGCTGATAGCGATATCATCAAGGCGATGATCAAGATCCATCAATATGCGATCATGTGTCCTAGCATCATCAGCCAGTATGCGGCTATAGAAGCGGCTAGAAACGGTGATAATGATTGCGTCATCCATAAGGAATCGTTCATGGCGCGCCGCAATTATGTCGTCAATAATCTAAATCGCATCGGTTTAGAATGTCATATGCCTCAAGGGGCATTCTACGTCTTTCCTAGCATCAAGAAGACGGGTCTTAGCTCAGAGGCTTTTTGTGAGAAACTTTTGTTTGAAGCTAAGGTGGCGGTCGTGCCAGGAAGTGCCTTTGGCGAAAGCGGCGAGGGCCATGTACGTATTTCTTATGCTTATAGCATCGAACAGCTTAAAGAGGCTTTGAGCCGTATCGAAAAGTTCCTTAAGCAATTTGCATAATAAACATTTACAATAAAGAACTTTTTTGGTATAATACCACAGCGGAAAGATAGATAACAATCTGTTTGTTCCTTGCTAAATTTTTAGCCGATAGACCAAAAGGAGGTAAAAAACACATGAGAAAGTATGAAGTAATGTACATTGTCAATGCTTCTTTGGAAGAAGAAAAACGTGTTGCTTTGATCGAAAGCTTACATGGTATCATTACTAATGGCGGTGGTAGCATCGTTAAGGTTGATGAATGGGGCTTGCGTGATTTCGCATATCCAATCGAAGATATGACAAAAGGTTACTATGTTGTAACTACGTTCAATGCAGACAACGAATGCGAAAAAGAATTCGATCGTTTGATGCGTATCAATGCAAATGTAGTTCGTTACATGATCGTTAAATTAGACGAAGAATAAGAGGTAAGATATGATTAATCGCGTGGTTTTGGTTGGTCGTGTGACCAAGGATGTTGAAGTACGCAAAACAACTTCAGGATTAAGCGTTGCGCAGTTTACCGTTGCTTGCAATCGTCGTCAAAGTGCTAATACGCCAGAACGTCAGGCTGATTTTATCAACTGCGTTGCTTGGCGGCAAACAGCTGACTTTATGAGCCAGTACTGTAAAAAAGGTTCTTTGGTCGGGGTTGAAGGACGTATCCAGACCCGTAATTACGATAATGCGGAAGGCCGCAGGGTATATGTTACCGAAGTTATCTGTGATTCGGTGCAGTTATTAGCTCGTCCTAATCAAACAGGCGCTCCGGTCGCTAACAATCCTCAGCCAAGTATGAACAATACTTATCCAGCTGATGATTTTACTAATAACGCATTTGATGATAACGGATTTGATGATTTCACTTCAGGAGTATCTTTGGATATTTCAAGTGATGATTTACCATTTTAATTGAAAGGAGATTGTTATTATGGCATTTAAGAAACAAAGAATGGGACGTAAGAAAGTTTGTTACTTTACAAAAAACAACATTACGTACATTGATTATAAAGATGTTGAATTATTGAAGAAATTTATCTCACCTAACGGTAAGATCATTCCTAGACGTGTAACAGGTACACGTGCTAAATATCAACGTATGCTAGCAGTTGCAATCAAACGTGCACGTCAGATGGCATTGCTTCCTTACGTAGCAGACTAATTGTAAAGATGACCTCCTTTATATCAAAAGGAGGTTTTTTGTTAAAGGAGGTATGGCTATGAACAATAGCGTTAGAAAGCTTACAGACGGGGCTCTGATGTTAGCTATCATCGGCATCTTTGTTTTGGCTGATGTGCAGCTGGCAGGGGTGCTTACGGGGTATTCGGCATTTTTGGTTTCGTTGCCTTTAGCTTTGTATGGGGTTAAATATGGCCAAAAAGATGGCATGATCGTTTTGATTGCAGCATCTTTGCTGGCAATGATGCTAGGAGGCTTTACCAAGCTTTTTTATATCGCTAGCTATGGTATTTGTGGTTTGTATTATGGGGATGGCGTCAAGCAGCACAAAGATATGGCTAGGGTGATAATCGTTACTTGCTTGATCGCTATTTTTAGCAATGCCATGACGACAGTTGTGCTTGCTAGTGTATTTGGTTATGATCTATTGGGTGATATCGCAATATACACAGATATATTGGACAAGATTGGTTATGCGCAGATGGTTGGTGTTAGTGATGTTGCCTCGATCATTAAAAGCATGATCGTGCTTTCGACTATCGTTTTAGGAATATGCGAGGGATTCATCATTCATTTTTGTTGCAAGCTTTTGCTGGTTAGATTAAAGTTTAATGTTCCAAAAGCTGATTTTTCACGGTTTAAAACAGGGAGATGGAGCGGTT
>CASGCC010000061.1 GCA_949299585.1 uncultured Bacillota bacterium
CCAGCAGTATATATTTTAGCCAAGGAGCTTGGGGTGGTAGATAAGCTAGTTTATAATCCGGATACCTTGTGTGCTAATTCTTATGATATCAATGTGTGGCTTAGCAAAGGAATTTTTGGCTGTGTCATTGCCAAGGAATTGACATTATCACAGATGGAAGAAATTGCTGCAAAGACCCATAATAGCATGATCATGCTGCATGGTTATCTAAATATGTCTTATTCTAAACGGCAACTGTTAAAAAATTATATGACGGAGATCAATGAAGATATTGATTTGGATCATTGCTTTGATTTGCGATTGCAGGAAGCTACCAGAGATGATCTAATGCCAGTATACGAGGATGCGCAAGGTACTTGCATCTATACGCCATATATTCAAGAATCTTTCAATGAATTTTTAAGTTTAGGGTCAAGAGGCATCGACCATTTTATCATTGAGCGCATGTTCTTGCCGTTTGATCTGATATATGATGCTATAGTGGGTTATCGCAAGATCGAACGAGGGATGGATGCAGCTGTGATAAAAAAGGCTTATGAAGAAAAGTATGCTGATTATCCTTTAAGCAGTGGTTATATGTATCAAAAAACTAGTATGGTGAAGTGATGATGAATAAAAATATAGAATTATTAGCTCCGGCAGGAGATTTAGAAAAAGCTAAGACAGCGATTCGTTTTGGGGCAGATGCCGTTTATCTAGGCGGTAAACGTTTTTCCTTGCGTTCGCGCGCTAGCAATTTTGAGATCGAAGATATTGCCAAAGCTTGTGAATTTGCTAAAAAACATGGGGCAAATATCCACGTTACCGTTAATATGATTCCTCATGAAGAAGATCTTGATGGTATCGAAGAATATTTGATGACCTTGGAAAGGATCGGGGTAAAAGCCATAATTGTTGCTAGCGTGGCAATCATTGAAATTGCAAAGCGTGTTGCTCCAGGTTTAGAGATCCATCTAAGCACCCAGATGTCGACAACTAATTTACCAGCTATAGAATTTTATCGCTTATTAGGGGCAGATAGGGTGGTATTGGCTAGAGAATGTAGCATTGAGCAAGTTAAATATATTGCTGAAAATGCTTCGCTAAGCATAGAAGCTTTCATTCATGGAGGTATGTGCGTTAATTATTCGGGCAGATGTACTTTGTCAAATCAAATGACATTTAGAGATGCTAATCGGGGAGGATGTGCCCAAAGCTGCCGATGGAAATATCATTTATTCAAAGATGGCAAAGAAATAAGTCACCCTGAATGTTTGTTTTCAATGAGTTCAAAAGACCTTACGGCAGTAGATTATGTTTATGATATGATGGCCAGCAATGTGGCTTCTTTAAAGATCGAAGGCAGGATGAAGACCAATTATTATATTGCTACCGTAGTGAAAACTTATAGGATGCTGATAGACGAGATTGCAGCATGTGGAACTAATCTATCGCCTCAACGGTTGGCATATTATCGTCAGGAAATTGCTAAAGCAGAGAATCGCCCATGTGCTGATGGTTTTTATGGTGGCTTGCCAACTAATAAAACTCATTTGTATGGGGTAAATGGTTCAGGGGTAACGCATGATTTTGTTGGCGTGGTATTGGCTTATGACGCTGAAAAGAAACTAGCTAAGATCCAAAGCCGCAATGTATTTAAGATCAATGATGAACTAGAAGTTTTTGGACCGCATATAACAGATGAACCATTTACAGTTACTAGGATCATCGATCAAGATGGACAGGATATCTTATCTAGCAATAGGCCAATGGCAGAAGTTTTTGTACCAATTGATTTTAAAGTTGAAGCATTAGATATGATCAGGAGAAGATGATATGATATTTGAAGGTGCTTTAAGCGTAAAGGCGGTTATTAATGGTCGCAAACGTAGAGTTGATAGCGTTATTATCGATAAGAATAAACACACTAAGGATAGCAATTATATCAAAAAGATCTGTCAGATAAATGATATCAAAGTTGAACTTGATGACTTGGCAAATATACAAAAAATGACTCAAGGTAAGACCCATGGGGGTATCATCGCTATTGCAGATGAACGTCAATATCAGCCTCTTGATGCGCTTTTGACAAAACAGAGCTTTATCTGCTTGCTTGAGGGCATTGAGGATCCTTTTAATTTTGGCTATATATTGCGCAGTTTATATAGTGCTGGTTGTAGCGGGGTTTTGTGTAATAAGCGAGATTGGCAACAGGCACAAAGCGTTATCTGCAAAAGTAGTGCTGGGGCCAGTGAATTTATCAATATTTGTCAAAGCGACGATCTAGGTGCAGATCTGCGTTATTTAAAAAAACAGGGCATAGAATGTCTTGCTGCTTATCGTAATAATGCCGTTAGCTATTTAGCCAAGGATTACACCAAACCTATATTGATTGCCGTGGGCGGCGAGATGCGAGGATTAAGCAAGGAAGTGTTAAATGAGATGGATGGATTTATTTTTATACCGTATGCTAATGATTTTCGCAATGCCTTAAATGCCAGCAGTGCGGCTAGCGTCATTGCCTATGAAGTGTTGAGGCAAAGAACGCAAGTGTGATATAATTTTTCTCGTGGAGGTAGTTTTATGAATGAAGCTGTATACTATAAGCGTAATCTAGCAATTATCAACTATACTAAGCAATATTGTGTCAAACCTGAGGAATTGGTATCTTCGGAGGGATTCCATCAGTTTTTAGATTTATTTTTCAATCATCTAGCTTGTCATAATATTGAACTATATAATTGGCTTTTTGAAGGATCAACAATTTTTGAGGTTAAAGATAGCCTTGTAAGATTGTTAAAATTGCTTTTGGTCTTAGAACCAAGCGAGATCGTGCATCCTGCTTTGAAAAATAGGGTGTATTTCTTGCAATTAGTTGAAGAAGCATATCATTTTTGGCGTAATATGGAAAGATATTCCATCATCTATACTCGAAATGATGAAGGTTTTCAGATCAAGAACTTTTTAGAAGCCGATGATGATTTTAATCGATTGGTATTAGGTTTTTATCGTACGATCCAACAAAAGATCCAAGGAAGCAATAATCAATTGTATAGACAGCTTCAAGCTGGTACCAATGCAAGCTTGTTATTGCAAAATTATGATTGGGAAGTTCCACAAGCTTATGAAACTTTAAGGAATATTCCTTTTGTTAATCAGATCATGCTAAGAACTCCGTTGATCATTCATCCAAAGAGCAATAAACGTTTGGGAATGTTTACGGAAACATATCAGAATCCGATCAAGGAATTTATTCACAAAGATAATGAGTGGATATGCATGCCATGTAAAGTTGGAACATTGCTGCTATTTGCATATTTCCATCGTGATTTTATTGGTGGAGCGATCGCTGTTCCTAACTTGTTTGAAATGGCTAGCATGAAAGAATGTGTAAACCGCAAACCTGATTGCATCGTATTATTTGGTAATCCAGACGGAAAAAATGATACATCTTTCTATCATGATAAAAAAGAAAATATATGGATCGGAAAGATAAGTGCTGCCGATGTAATTGAATATTTTGGTTATGTTAAAAAAATGTTTTTGACATTACATAACTTAGCCATGATGGAGAAAGAATATCTTCCGATCCATGGAGCTATGATCAAATTATATCTAAAAGATGGCAGTGAAAAGAATATCATGTTCATGGGCGATTCTGGTGCTGGAAAGTCGGAAACTATCGAGGCTTTGACAACAATTGCTAAGGAAGAGATCGTTAATCAGGTCGTAGTGTTCGATGATATGGGTTCTATCCATATCAATGAAAGTGGTAAGATCGTTGCGCAAGGAACAGAAATTGGAGCCTTTGTTCGTCTTGATGATCTTGATAAAGGTACAGCTTATCGCGATATGGACAGATCGATCTTCTTCAATCCAGAAAGTGCCAACGCTCGTGTCGTAGTACCTGCTGCACCTTATAATGTGGTCATTCAGCAACATCATATCGATTGCTTCATGTATGCCAATAATTATACTGATTCTCGTGGCTTGAGACGCTTTGATACGTTGGAAGAAGCAATGCCGGTATTTGTTGAAGGCAAGCGCTTTGCATTGGGTACGACCCAAGAAAAAGGTATCAGCAAAACATTCTTTGCTAATCCATTTGGACCAATGCAACGTCAGCAGCAATGCGAACCATTGATCGAACAAATGTTTGAACAATTATTTAAACAAAATATCTTTGTTGGTGAGATCTATACTTGCTTAGGCTTGCCTAATAAAGGTGATAATGGCATCATGGATGCTGCACAAGCTTTGCTTGAACTAGTTACAAAATAAGAAATAGCGTTTTGCTATTTCTTTTTTGTAAATGAAAAAAACATATTGAGGTTTATTTAGAAAGCCTTAATATGTTTTTTTATTTAATAAAACAAGGGTAGTTTTTATTTTCTAAGATATGATCTAAAAGGAATAGATAATTTGCTGATCATTGCTTGATATTATCATTTGATGATCTTATCCAAAACACCTGAAACTTCGGCGAGTTTTTGATCGATATCATCCTGGTGGGTGGCATTTTTTACGCATGTATATAAATGGTTTTGTAACACTTTTTTATTTGCTTTGTTTATCAAGGCTGAAGTTGCTAGCAACTGATTAGAGATATCAATGCAATAACGTTCGTCTTCCATCATTTTGATGGCTGAATTTAGCTGACCTTGAGCCGTCTTTAATAAGATATATGCATCTTTATTTTTCATGGGCTATCTCCTTAGCTTGATATCCACTTTCATTGATCACTTTGATGATCTTTTGTGGATCCAGCGGTTTATTTGCATTGATATATGCGTTTTTGGTGCTTAATTGAACATCACAATTGATGATGCCATCAATGCTGTTTAAGGCCGAGGATACCCTTGAGGTGCAGTGATTGCACATCATGTCAGGGATATTGAAAGCATATTCATATAAAGCAACTGGTTTGATAAGTTCTGCTTGCTGTGGCTTGAATAAACGCAAACGCAAGGCGTTGGAAACAACACATACGCTAGATAAGCTCATGGCAGCTGCCCCAAACATTGGATTTAGCTTTATTTGAAAAAATGGATATAGAATTCCTGATGCTAATGGAATGCCGATGATATTGTAGATAAAGGCCCAGAATAAATTTTCTTTGATATTTAGAACGGTTTTTTTGCTTAACTTGATGGCATTTACGACATCGTTAAGATCGTTTTTCATCAAGATGATATCGGCAGAATCGATGGCTATATCACTTCCTGCACCAATGGCGATACCAATATCAGCTCTTGATAAAGCAATGGCATCATTTATACCATCACCGACCATCGCAACAAATTCATTGTTGGCAATTAATTCTTTTATCTTGTTTTCTTTATCCTGCGGTAATACTTCGGCGATTACTTCATTAATTCCTAGTTGTCTAGCAATTTTATCAGCAACATTTTGTTGGTCTCCAGTCAGCATGACGATCTTGATATGCATATCTTGTAAGGTTTTGATTGCTTGTTTGCTGCTATCTTTGATCTTATCCTGGATAGCGATGATCGCAATTACTTTTTGTTGATTAGCTAATAGCAGTGGGGTTTTTGCTTGGGTGATCAATTGATCGATTTCTTGTTGGTACTCATTTTTTATACCTTCTATCGCGATGAGCTTTTGATTACCTAGATAATAAATTTCACCAGCAATGGTAGCTTTGATACCATGACCGCTTAATGCCGTAAATTTTTGTAAAGGATATGTTTCCTGAAAATAATTGCTGAAAGCATTGGCAATTGGATGCTCAGAAGCTTTTTCCATGCTGCTGGCAATCTTGATAGCTTCTTTTTTTGATAGATGCTTTGAGATGATATCTGTGATTGAAGGATGTCCTTCGGTAATCGTTCCGGTCTTATCTAAAACGATCGTTTGGATCTTATGGGCATTTTCTAAGGCGCTGGCATCCTTGATAAGGATACCATTTTCAGCAGCTTTGCCAGTAGCAACCATGATTGCTACCGGGGTAGCTAAACCAAGTGCGCAAGGGCAGGAGATGACCAAAACACCGATGCCAATGCTTAAAGCAAAGCTAAAGCTTTTGCCGCTAAGCATCCAAACCATAAAAGCGATGATGGCTATGATGATAACGGTTGGTACAAAGATGCTAGATACCTTATCAGCTAGTGAAGCCATTGGCGCTTTTGAATTAGCTGCTTCTTCTACTAGATCGATGATCTTAGCTAAGGTGGTATCATTTCCTACATTAGTTGCTTTGATAAGCAGACGACCTTGTTTGTTCATTGTTGCACTGATTACCTTGTCATCTTTGCTTTTTTCAACTGGCATGCTTTCACCCGTAAGCATTGATTCATCAATGCTGCTATGACCTTCAATGACGATGCCATCACAAGGAATGGCCATACCAGGTTTTATGATGACCGTATCATCTTTTTGTAAGTCACTAGCTGCAATCGTAATTTCTTGGCCGTCTTTGATGATCGTTGCTTGCGATGGTGCTAAATTTATTAGTTTTGCGATAGCATCAGTAGTTTTTTTCTTCGAACGTGCTTCAAGATATTTACCTAAAGTAATCAAGGTCAGGATCATGCCGGCACTTTCAAAATAAAGATCATGCATGTAGCTGTGAACGATATGCATTTGTTGATAACTTATCCCATAAGCAATGTTATATAAGGCAAATACGCTATAAATAAATGAAGCGCTTGATCCTAAAGCAATCAAGGTATCCATATTTGGATGCTTTTTTATCAGCATCTTAAAACCATTGATATAATAGCTGCGATTTAGATACATGATCGGTAAGACCAGCAACAATTGGGTCAAAGCATTCAATATTGCGTTTTGTTCACCTTTGAGAAAAAAAGGCAAAGGATAGGAAAACATATTTCCCATTGCAATATACATCAAGACGATCAAAAAGATAAAGGATAAGATGATTCGCTGTTTGATTGGCCTGCTATCATCTTTTAACTTTGCAACTGGGGCTTTATCATTTGGTAGCTTGGCGTCATATCCTGATCTTTGAACTGCGCTTATTATCGTTGAAGCATCTAGCTGCTTTTCATCATATTCTACGCTCATTGAATTTGATAGTAGGTTTACTTCAACGCTAGAAACACCTTTTAGTTTTCGGACGCAGCTATCTACATGTGAACTGCAGGCACTGCAGCTCATACCGATAACATCAAATTTTTGCTTCATATTCATATCTCCTTATCCCCCTATAGGGGGGTATGAAACTATTTTAAATTATTGTAAAAAAATATGCAATTGTTTTGCATTTAAAGATATAATAATATTATGAAGAAAGAAGGTTTTAAGATGAAAGCAGCTATTTATTTTGCTCAAGGCTTCGAAGAATGTGAAGCATTGATCGTTGTAGATATGTTTAGAAGATGTAAAGTGGATATCGACATGATCGGTATCGATGATCGCTATGTGGTTTCAAGTCATAATGTTGAAGTAAAGATGGATAATACTTTTGATGATTATGATCCTGATAGCTATGATGTACACATTTTGCCAGGAGGTCTACCAGGTACTACTAATTTGCAAGCTTGTGAAGCATTGTTGAATGTTTTAAAACAGGCATATGCAGATGATAAATTAGTATGTGCCATATGTGCTGCTCCAAGCGTCTTGGCTAGCGCTGGCATATTAGATGGGAAAAAAGCAACAGCATTTCCATCATTTAGACAATATCTCATTAATAGCGATGTCATGGATGTCAAATGTGTGCAGGATGGCAATGTTATCACAGCTTGTGGCTTAGGCGCAGCTTTTGAGTTTGCTAAGACGATATTAGAAAATATCCTTGATAAAGAAGAGGTTGCTAAAGCATATAACAACATATGCTATTAAAAATATAAGATAAAGGAAAGAAGATGGGGAGAGTTAAAAATTATGGGTGTTTTTTCAAATGATTCGCGCGCGTTAAAATTTGATATCTTAAGGGAAATTGCGGAAGAAACCTTTACAGATACCTTATGTGAAGAGAATGTACAATCATATTCTAAAAAATTGGTTCCCGGTACCAAGGCCAATTATCGTTGCTGTGTATATAAAGAACGGGAAATATTAAGGCAGCGAGCAAGATTGGCAATGGGGAAGATGGCAAATGATACGGCGGATTATAATCCACGGCAGATCGTACAGGTCATCGAAGCTGCGTGTGATGGATGTACGATCAAAAAGATCCGCATTACGGACAACTGTCGACGTTGTATGGCTAAATCATGCTATAGTTCATGTAATTTTGGAGCTATTACGATCGGGCCAAATAGGGCTGAAATAAATTACGATAAATGTAAAGAGTGCGGTGCTTGTGCAAGAAATTGCCCATACAATGCGATCGTGGTAACAGAGCGACCTTGTAGCGCCCATTGTCC
>CASGCC010000062.1 GCA_949299585.1 uncultured Bacillota bacterium
TCTGGTCATAATTTTCCCCTTAATGATAATCATTATCAATAAATATTATATATTATTAAAAGCTTACGTCAATATTTTTAGAAAATAGTTAAATAAGAAAACTAATTTTATGTTCATGATAAAATTTAACCTCTTTGTTTTAAGCAAAGAGGTTTAAAATATTTCGGTATTATTAGGCATTACTTCATCTATCGTTTTAGTTACACAGCTGTCCTGGAAATTTTTAAATAATGGCTGCTTATGCTAAGGTGAAGATCGTTGATTATATCATAAGCTAATATCTGGAAGATTGGCAGCAAATATAATGGCATGAGCAAAGGATATTTGATTTCAAAAGGGATTTGTAGGCTATTTATTTCTTGTTTGGTTGTAATGATAAATGCATGATCGGTTATTTCTTTGATGCTATGAAATATTTGTTGAATACGTTTCGATCCTTTTGTATCATCATCAATAAAAAAGTATAGTATGGTGTTAGCTGTAAATTTGGACCATGGATCATTTCTTCTGGTTCAAAGGCAAGCTTGGAACTTGTATCGTTTCGCCAAATTTTAAAGCGCTTCAGATGCAATGTCAAAGGCTTGCATAAAATTGCAGAAATAAACAACTTGGATCGCTATTAAGCTTTTATAGTATTCTTCATTAAATTTATTTGGTTCTTTTTGCATCAGTTCATGTTTGCTGGGGCATGTGTTAAATTCATCGATGAGTAATTCATGATCATGCTGGGATATCATGTGTGTTTTCCTGGCTGTTTCTAAAGCAAATAACATAAGATAGGTAGCTAATAATGCTACGCCTTTGGTAACATTAGCTATAGTTTATTCTTCAGCCCATGGTCGATCGTTAAAACATTGTCTGATATCTTTTTTGTTTGATAAATAAAGTTCATAGGTAAGAATAATCTAATAATTGTGATAGCTAAGTTTGTTTTGAGGTAATTAGTGTTCTTAATTGTTGAGGTGTTTGTTCAATATAAGCAAGCGTGGTGTTTTCCATCTTCTGTCCTCCAGAAAAAAAAGATATCTACGAATAGATATCTAAATAATATCAAAGTGCTTTAATGCAAAACTAATGCCATCATCATCAATATCTTTGGTAATAAAATCAGCAGCATTTTTTACTTCGTCACTTGCATTGCCCATGGCGATGCCAATATGGGCAAAACGTAGCATTTCGATATCGTTTTGTCCATCACCAAAGGCCATTGTTTCCTGTTGCTCGATATGATGATAGTTTAATAGTGCTTTGATGCCGCTAGTTTTATCACCTTGCGAAGAGATAACATCATAACTTTGATCATGCCATTTTATCATCTTACAATTATCTAGCAATCTTATTTTTTGAATGTCTGATTCTTTATCAGTAAAGATCGTTAATTGAAAAATTTTATCACCGTTATATTGCCCTAATGGTGGTGCAACAGATGATATAGAGCTTTGGGCTTTATGAACAAAGTCGTTGATATAATTGATGTATAATCTTTTTTCTTCTACGATGGCAATGGGCATGGTATTAGCACTAAAAAGCGGGATGATCTTTTCTACAGCTTTTGGACAAATAGGATTGGAACTAATGTATTCTTTGTTTTCGTTTAACGTTAATTGACCGTTTAGTAAAGCATAACCATCAAAAGGGAAGTTATATAATGGTAATTCTGCAAGTTCCAACATATGTCTTCCGGTCGCTAAGAAAACCTTGATATTTTTTTCTTTTAAAATTTGTAATGCATTAAATGTTGAATCTGGCATCTTTCCGTGTTTGTGAGAAATCAAAGTTCCATCAACATCAAAAAATATGGCTTTTATCATATTGTATTCTTTTTAAGAAATAGAGGATTGAAACAATCCTCTATTAGTATTTTATAATAAGCCAATTCCAGCGCAGCAGATTGATAAAATGATGATGCCTAGAATTAAGATGATTGGACTTACTTGTTTTTTCTTCAATAAATAGAAGCATAACAAAGTAATGCACATTGGTAACAAGTTAGGGAAGATACGATCGAAGAATTCAGCTTGTACTGCTACCTGGATGCCACCATCAACGGTAATTACTGGCAATAAGTTAACCGAAACATATGAAGCGATCAAGGCACCGATAACGGTAATACCTAAGATAGTTGCAGCATTAGCGATCATATCAGAGTTTGCAGTGATAAGGTCGATAGATTTAGTACCTAAAGTATATCCTAAATGGGTCCATACGATACGTAAGATCCAAATTGTTAGATAAGTTAAGAAGAATACGATAGGTCCTAGAATAGATCCTTGTGAAGCGAATGAACAAGAAATACCGGCTACGATAGGCAATACGGTAAACCAGAAGATAGCATCACCGATACCAGCGATAGGACCAAATAGAGCTAATTTTAAACCTTTGATCGTTTCTCTGGTTGCTCCACCTTCTTCTAATGACATCATCAAGCCCATCAAGAAACCAACTAGGTTAGGGTGCGTGTTGATAAATTCAAGATTGTCAGATAATGCACCGGCTAATTTTTCTTTATCATCACCATATACTTTTTCCAAGATAGGAATCATTGACCAAGTAAATCCGCATGACTGCATTCTTTCATAGTTAAATGAAGCTTGCAGGAATGAAGATCTTATACCTAGCATCGTTATATCATGTTTAGTTAATTTTTTAGATTCCGACATTTGAGTCACCTCCATAGTTGTTTACTGAGGCATTTTGCAATGCTTCTTCAATATCTGTTTTCCTTTGCTTAGCATTGAAGAAGTCAATTAAAGCAAATACAGTTCCTAACAAAGCTACTGGTAATAGGTTTGGCATTTCGCAGAAACAAGCCATTAAGAAACCGGCAATAAAATAAGGAATGTATTTTACTTTCATCATAACGCGTAACAACATACCGAAACCTACAGCAGGTAAGATTCCTCCGGCAACTTCAAGACCATGAGTGATTACTGCAGGTAAGCTGTTAACAAATGCTGCCATTGGGGCTTGTGCAACATAAGCGCATAAGAAAGCCAATACACCATAAGTTACGGAAACGATAGCCATGGTCGTAAAGTTGATATTACGGATCGTTTTTGTATCTGCTTCTGCAGCAGCTTTATCAGCCTTAGCCATAAAGAATGAGAAGGCAGAGTAGTAGAATAAAATTACGTATTGACCTAAGAATGAGAATGGTAAGCATAGACCAAGCGCAGTTTCAGGTGAACTTCCGGTCGTATATGCTAAAACGGTTCCCATCAAGCCCGCAAATACAGGGTTTGGTGGCTGTGTACCACCAGCAGGAGTTAAGCCGGCAAAAGCAAGTTCGATCAATGCTCCGACTTTTAAACCTAATGTAACATCGCCTAAGATGATACCGGTAAATGTTGATACCATTAAAGGACGGAAAATAAAGAATGCTTCTAGGAAGAAATCAAGACCAACGATGGTTGCCATGATTGCTAGAAGAATTCCTTGCATAAGTGATATTTCCATACTATATTCTTCTCCTTGATTATTCTATTTTTTGTTTTGATTCGCCAGGTACATCCTGAATGTAAACATTGATACCTTTTGAAGCTAGGAATTTTAGATCTTCCATGTCTTTGTCATCAACGTAGACTTTTTTGCTGATCTGACGTTTTCCTTCCGAAAAATGCATGTTACCTACATTGACATCTTTCAATTCTACGCCACCTTCAACTAAGCGTCTTACATCGTGTGGTGTTTTACAAATAATAAAGATTTTTTGATTTGGAGCAGCGTTTCCAATGATAGCAATAGTTTTATCAATGCTAAAGAAACGAATGCCAGCACCAGATGATTTGGCAGTTACGCTCATCAATTGTTGCTGCATGGTGTCGGTGCTTGCCTCATCATTAGCAACCAACAACAGATTAGCACCAATTGTTTTTGTCCATGTTACCCCAACTTGTCCATGAACCAAACGATTGTCAATTCTGGTTAAAATAATATTAGGCATAGTATACTCCCTCCTTTCATTGATATATACAGCAAAAAACGTGCCAAATATTGTCGGCACGTTTTTGGTCATAATTTAGGCGTTAATCTTGAAATAATTAAGGACATAGTATAATTCAGGTTCGGGTATTTCGACACTATATCGCATTTCTACGCCACTAAAAGCTTCGTGAACCTTAGCTAAGATCTCATGATTATCTTGGAAAAATTTATCCATTCCTTCAACATAACTGATTCCCTGTCTTAAGATCAATCTTTCCAGCAAGCAGCTAAGATGGACATATAATCCGATCTTGGTTGTTGGATCTAGTTGTTTTTTTAGTATTACTTCAAGATTTTCAACAATTTCTTGAACATCATCCATTACTTTTTCAGCGTTCAAGATCGTTAAATGATTTACGATATTGGATAAGGTAAAATTTTTCATTACATTCTCATTGAATAATTTTAGTTCCAATGGTGATAGAAATTTTGACATAACGCTGTTTAATTCATTAACTTTTTCATTGGTCATGATGCTTTCGATCGACATATAATTTAAGTTAGCGATATGAGGGTCCATGGTACCTATAACGATCGAGATATTATACTCATCGAAGATCGGATCATCCAATCCATGTTCAACCAAGGTTTGATATTCATATGGTATGATTTCCAAAGGAATCTTTTTAGGTAATGAGTTGATCAGTAATTCGCTTATTTTTTTAGCGGCTCCAAAGCCGGTAGCACATAATGATAAGATAGCTTCTTGTTTTTTCTTGGCTTGAATAAAACGTGAAGATAGCTTGTAATTCGTTTCGATGATCTCAATTATTTCTTTGACTGATTTTCCTTGCTTGATAAGATTTCCGCTTTCTAAAGCCATGGAAGTAGATACATGGTTGATTAGCCCGATATTGCAATCGATGAAAGGGGCAATTTGCTGGTTTACTTCTTCCAAGCTGCCCATATCAACCAATAATAATAGTTCTTGGATTGGAGCTCGATGTTTTAAATAGTCTTTTATTAGTTCGGTTATCTTATCAACAGATATTTTTAGCTCCATGTCAATACCATCAAATACATGTTCGCTTAAAAGATGATTAGCAGTATCAGCGATGCTGCTAGCTGTAGAATAACCATGGCACAAGATCAAGCCGACCTGACCATCATGCTCGATCGCATCTTGATCGATCAGGGCAATGGTTAATACTTGGATCATCATGGTATCAAACTCAAAGTCAAGATTCAGATGGATGTTATCTACGATTTCACTTGCAATGCTTTGCATACGAGGGAAATTGATTTTTATCAATTCGTCAAGCTTGCTTACGAGTGTTTTGTTTGTATTAGCCCAGATCTTTGCTTCACTGTAATTTTTAGAGTATTCAAGAAAGTATTTTGAATATATCTTAATTTTGCTGTTGGAAATGGAAAAAGAATATTTATTGATGATGATGGAAAATATTTTATCTATCATTTTTAAAAGATATTCTTCATTTGATGTTGCTGTGTAATATTTTTGCTTAAAAAAGATATAATCGATAAAGTTTTGGATCAAATATTTGCTATGTTCGACAAAATCAAGGAAGGTAATTTCTTGATTATCGTATTTAGCATAATATTTTGCTAATTTATTATAAAGTTGAAGTAGCGGTGTATTGACATCCTTGGGTTTTTGTAAATCAGTAATAGGGAAGAGCGTTTCTTCTTTATTAATGCTAGCTTTGATATTTATAGCACTTTTATGATCGAATAAATAATTTGGAAGATTGTTTAAGCGAATGGCAAGATTCACATCATTACGATTAAGATAAACTTTTGCGCAAATTGCTTTGATGACATTTTCCATTTCGCCGATATTGCCTTTAAAGGTAAAATCAATGATATTTTGATAAGCAATGTTCGAAATATAGATCTTTTTATTTAAACGTTTGCTTTCTTTTTCTAAAATGGTATAGATCAATTTTTGCTTTTCGATCAAAGGACGGTCATATAAAGAAGGAACGGTTACTGTGATAGGGATACGTCTTAGCAAAGTTTTAAGCAAAGCAGTTTGGGGATTTTCGGTGGTAGCAAAGATCAAACGACATTTTGAAGCATACCAATTCTCGTTATCGCCAACGCGATGAAAGATACCTTTATCCATAAATTGAAATAATTTTTCTTGACATTCAGCTTTTAAACAATGAACTTCATCTAAAAATAAGATACCTTCATCAGCTAAAGCGATAAGACCATCTTGATTTTCATCAGCTCCGGTATAGGCTCCTTTGACATAACCAAACAAATTAGCTGTCAATAGTTCAGGATTATTAGCGTATTCGGAACAGTTTACCGATAAAAATTTGGCATTTTCTTTGATGATATTATGATGCTTAGCATATTCGTAACATAGATTAGCTATCATGGTCTTACCTGTGCCAGTTGGTCCAAAGATCAAGATCGGTAAGCCATGATCAGGGTATGAGATGGCTGCTTTGCAATTGTCAACGACATTTGCTAATGATCCATCAAAGCCGATTAACTTCTCAAAGTCTTGATATTGCAACGTTTCAAGGATCGCAAATGAGTCAAATACATTGGTTGGACAAACGGTATGCCATTTTTCTTCTACGATATCTTTGACATAAAAATATACAGGACGGGAATTGATCTTGATGACCTTGTTTTCTTTTACTAGTTCATTTAAATATTGCGATACCGTATTACGACTGATACCCAAAAAAGCTGCTAATGAACTAGCGGTAAAACGCTCATCTTCCGCGATAGGATAATTTTTGCATCGTGAACTTAATTCTTGTAGTAATTCATCTTTTGCTTCCATGGTATCATCTTCTTTCTAAATTGCTAAAATCGAGATGGTTGATCTTCTCGATCGAAGTGCCTGGGACGTCTTGGTAAAAAACATGATAGCCTTGATCGGAAATGTAATTTAGATCTTCAACATCTTCGCTAGTTAGATATACTTTTTTATTAAAAGGTTTACGGCCTTTTTCGTAGTGAATGTTGCCAATGTTTATTTTTTCTACTTCTATTTTAGCCATTGCTAGCTGTTTGGCTACTTGGATGGTTTTGACGACGACAAATAATTTTTGCCGGCTTTCGTTTTGCAAAGCTTTGATAAAATCATTAACGGCATAAAAGCGGATCTTTACGTTAGCAGCTTTGGCGACATTTAACATTAATCTTTGCGGGAAGCTGCTGACCGCTACTTCATCATCAACAACGACGATGGTATCGATGTTTAAGGTATTGGTCCAGGTAATGCCTACTTGTCCATGTACCAAACGATTATCGACACGAACTAATTTGATTGAAGCTTTCATATGAACACCTGCTTTCTAATGGTTATGATGTGCTTTGCGTTTGCTGGCACTAAGGATATTATTTTCATCACGATATTTGGTGATGGTTCGTCGTGAAACATATATATTTGCTTTTTCTAAAAGCTTTTTGATCTTTTCATCGCTTAGCGGATGTATTTTGTCCTCGTTTGCAATAATATCTTGCATGGCATCTAATAGTTCATTTCCACTGGTTTGTTTTGTTCCTTTGGCACTAAATAATGTCTTATATAATAAATATCGATTTTCATATTCAATGGCTTTATTTTGGATCGCCCGGCTGATGGTCGATGGATGCAAGTTGGTAATGTTGCTTACATCATGTAAGGTACAGTGGATAAGCGGTCCTTTTTTTAGAAAAAAAGCATGTTGAATAGTACATAGTGCATTGGTTATCTGTAATATCGTAAGATTGCGTTTTTTGACGCTGTTGATAATGGTCATTGCTTCATCTCTTTGCGCTTTTAAGGTTTCATTTAATTGCGAAGCATCGATATCGTTGAATTGAATGCTAAAATCATTATTGATCAAAGTGATGTCTAATTGGTCATCATGCTTTGTGATTTTTACTTCTGGAATAATGAGGTTGGCATCATCGGCAAAGCTTGCTGCTGGTTTAGGGTTTAGCGTTTTTATATAGCTTATTCCTTCGATGATCTCTTCCTTGGATAAATTGCAGATGTTTGTTAGTTCAGTTACTTTTCCTTCGGCGATCATATCTAGATGATCGCATAGAATTTCTGCTGTTTCACTGCAAGCTAGCTCGCTAGAGCGACATTGTGCTTTTAAGCAATCAGCAAGATCAAAGCTAAAACAGCCAACGGGTTCTAAAGTTTGTAAAATTTTGATGATATTTTGTAATTTGTTCATGCTTTGATTAGCTAATAAACTTAGCTGTTTTAAATTAGTTTTAAAATATCCATTGGAATCTAAATCGCTGAATAAGAAATTAAATATATCTTTATTTATTTTTTTATCAAGATAAGATAATTGGTCGATGAAATTTTGGTATAAAGAAGGT
>CASGCC010000063.1 GCA_949299585.1 uncultured Bacillota bacterium
CATTCAAATAAGTTTTGGAAAAAACCATTAGCTCCTCGGGCGTATTCATCAATCTCAGCATCTGTTCACTGCAAAGCCAACCAACGATCATCAAAATGATACCGCCAACCAGACAAATTACCATGCTGGTTTGAATGGTAGCATATACTTTTTCATGGTCATGAGCGCCATAAAATTGCGAAATCAATACGGCTGAGCCTGTAGATATCCCTACAAACAAACCAATAAGCAAACTGATGATCTGCGCGCTTGATCCGCCAACGGCACCTAAAGCATTGGTACCAACATAATTACCAACAATTAGGGCATCTGCCGTATTATAAAGCTGCTGAAAAAAGGTTCCTAATAATATTGGAAAGAAAAATGTCAGGATCTGTTTAGCAATTGGTCCATTTGTGATATCATGCCTGCTAATGCTCATATTATGTTTCCCCCTACGATGATATTGCCATAATGATAACACCATTAAATCACTTGCGAAAGAAGTATTTAATTTATTTGATTTAACAGTAAACATCTTTTATCCAAAGTGTTAAAATATAAGCAGGAGGAAACTTATAAATGGATGTAAATGTAAAATATTTTTTAAGCATGAATTCTGACGTTGAAAAAAGAAACGCTGAAAACTATGCTTTTTTAAAAGAAATAGGTGAAGCTGCCGATATTAATTTTCATCTTGAAGATCATATCGAAGCAGTCCCTGAAGTCGTATTTGTTGGCGGAGGCGGTGTTGAGGGCAAATTCAAAACAGCTTTGCCTACTTTAACCGATCCGATCATCATTTTGACCAGCGGTGAAAATAATTCTCTTGCCGCATCGATGGAAATCTTATCTTACCTGAAAAAAGAAGGAAGAAAAGGCATGATCTTGCATGGCAGCCATCAAGATGTCGCTAAACGTCTAAAAGCTATCATCATGGCGCAAAACGCCCTTTTATCATTAAAAGGCATGCGACTTGGTCAAGTTGGCAAACCATCAGATTGGTTGATTGCTTCTGACGCCGATGCCAAACAGCTAAAAGCAAAGACCGGCATGGAAATCGTTGACATCGATATCGAAGAGTTATTTGCAGAGATCAAAAAAGAAAGCTATCCAGAAAATCAATTTACCGAAGATCTTAAGAAACATACCTTCGATCATGAGGAATTAGAAAAAGCCTTATATATCTATGGCGCATTATATCGATTAAAAGAAAAATACCAATTAAGAGCTATGACCGCACGTTGTTTCGATCTTTTGGAACCATTTAAAAATACCGGTTGCCTTGGCTTGGCTATCCTAAATGCCCAAGGTATCTATGGTGGTTGTGAAGGTGATATGCAATCATTGATCTCCATGGCTATCATCGGAGAAATTTCTAAGCAGCCTGTATTCATGTGCAATCCTAGCCGTATCAACAGCCAAAATAAAGATATCGTCCTAGCTCATTGCACCTTACCTTTGAACATGCCATGCACCTATCATTTGATGACCCATTATGAATCAGGCTTAGGTGTAGCCATTGCCGGACATATTCCAGAAGGCGAAGTAACGATCTTCAAATGTGCTGCCGATATGAGCCGCTATTTTGTAGAAAAAGGAGAAATCAAACGCAATTTATGTGAAACAGCACTATGCCGTACGCAGATCGAACTACACCTTGATCACGGTATGGATTATTTTGTAAATGAACCGATCGGCAATCATCATTTGATCGTTTTAGGCGATCACAGCGCTGCTGTTAAAGAATTCTTTGCAATGCTATAAAGGTTTGAATAATTTCAAACCTTTTTTCTTGTTGCTAGCACTAAAAAGACTTACAATAATAGTGTAATAAATGGAGCATTTATCATGATAATCACGATATGTTATTGGATCAGCTTTGGTCTTTTGCTTTTTACGACCATCAAACCTAAATTCAACAAATATCGTCCCCTAGCCAAAGGAATTACCAGCTTTTTATTCATCTTGATCTATCTGGTTTTAAATGATCATTTTGATTTGATCATGCTGGCAGCTCTTTTATGTTGTTTTTGTGGTGATGTCTTGCTGGCTTTTAAAAAAAATGGTCAAAAGCGTTTCTTTGTTTCAGGAATGCTTGCTTTTTTGCTAGCCCATGCCTTGTTTTTGATGGTCATGACTTATTATGCGCCCTTCACTTTGGTTGATACCATCATGTCGATCGTTGCCTTGATCATCCTTAAGATCATAACTTATAAATTGGATATACATTTTGGCTATAAACGCTACATCATCTGGTTATATACTTTTATCGTGGTATTGATGGGCAATAAAGCTATCGATATGGCGATCTTTGCACCATCCGCTTACGCGATCTTATTAGGGATCGGCGGCACATTATTTGTTATTTCTGATATCGTGCTGCTTTTTCTTTATTTTAAATATAAAAATAACTTGCTGCTGCAGTTAACTAATTCATGTATTTATTACCTTGCCCAATTCTTGCTAGCTTTGGCCTTTTCTTTTTATCATTAGGAGCTTTATCATGAAACGAAAATTATTTTGTGAGATATCACCTTTGACCTATAAGATATCAACACATAAAGAAATATTACGCCGCAAAATAAAAGATCTGTTATCATCCGAAACCTATGCCAACGAAAAAAGCAGCGTTAAGCTGCCCTTTAGCGTATATGCCCATAAATCATTGATTCGCCGTAAGCTAGGCCAGGTTGACCAACGCCTGCAAGAAAATAAAGCCATTAACCTAAGTATCGCCGCCCCCAGAGTAAACAATGTGCTGATCAAGCCAAATGAAACTTTTTCCTTTTGGCATCTGGTTGGCCCATTATCAGCCAGCTTAGGCTATAAAGAAGGCCTAACGATTGCCAATGATACAACTTCCAGCGGCATTGGCGGAGGTATGTGTCAATTTACCAATCTCATCCATTGGATGATCTTACATTCACCTTTGATCATCACAGAACACCATCATCATGATGATCTTGATCTATTCCCCGATTTTGGTCGTCAAGTGCCTTTTGGCACAGGAACAAGCATCGTCTATAATTATCTTGATTATCGTTTTCACAACCCTACTTCCTATATCTTCCAGCTGATCGTCTATACTGATGAGCGTTATTTATGCGGTGAACTGCGCTGCGATCAGCAATTGCCCTATTCCTATCATATCAAATGCGAGGATGAATTCTTTTCTAAAGAAGATGGTATCGTTTACCGCAACAATAAGGTCTTTCGCCGTACCATTGACAAAATCACCGGCAAGACCATCAAGCAAGAATTGATCAAAGCAAATCATGCGCGGGTACTTTATGATACCACCAACTTACCGATCAAAAAGGTCATCAATGGTTCAAGATAAACGCTTTGGTGATCTTGCTGACACATAATAGATATAGCGGAATGATAGTGATGGTATTGCTGATCACAAATACTAGCTGCAAAGAAAAGATATCACCTAAGATCCCATATATCATTGAAGATAACGCACTGCCACCAATGCTGCCGCTAGTTGCTAGTCCTAATACCGCTCCGCGATTATCCTGTGGTAAGGCGAGCATCAAGGAAGCATTAAAGATTGCATTAGCTAAAGCATTTCCCAAGGTGCCTAAGCCTAACATGATCATGACCAAATAACGATCGTGGCATAGGTAGGCTATTTCAAAGAAGATTATCGAAAAGATAAAACCAAATGACAATATTTGATAACGCTGTTTAGGCGTTATTTTTAATACGCTCAATATCACGGTACCAAGCAGCGAAGCTATCGTCATGATGCCCATAGCATATCCATATTGTGCGATGTTAAAGCCTTTATCTAAAAGATAGGGCATCATCAAAGCCATGGCACCGCTACCTAAAAAATTGATGATCAAGGCATAGGGGATAAAAAAATTAAGATTATGGTCTTTTATGATGATATTCATACCCTTTTGCATATCTTGCCAAGCTTTTTTAAAAGATAATTGCGTTTTTTCGTGCAAGCTATGTGGCAAGCAAATAAAAGCCTCGCTCAAAGCAGAAAGCAAATATGAGATACCATTAGCGATGATGATCCATCCTACCCCAAAAAAAGCAACCAAGGCTCCGCTAACAGCATTGCCAACTAGATTTAAGATCATTTGCGTAGATGAATATATCGATTGTCCTTGGACCATGCGTGAAGCAGGAATGACATCGATCAAAGCCGTAGAAATGGCGGGCGAAAAAAAGGTCGTACACAAAGCGCTCAAAAAAGCTACTGCTAGTACCAAAGGTATGCTTAAGCTGCCTTTGATCGCTAGATATCCGATCATCAGCATCAACATGCCTCTTACAACATCCATCCCTACGATGATATGTTTACGATCACAACGGTCGATGATGGCGCCGCTAAAAGGTAATAGGAACATCCTAACAAACATCGCTATCGATGACATGATGCCCATCAAAGCACTCGATCCGCTAGCTTCATATACCCAAAAACCAATGGCTACGCTATATAAGATATCACCTAAAGCGCTAACGGCATTGCCTTGGACCATCAAGACATAATTTTTGTTTAATAATTTATCCTCTTGTTTCATGCTCACTTCTCTCCCTTGAAAAAATTATAGAAAAAAACACTAAATTTTCCAAGATAACATCGGTTTATTTTTTCAAGCATCAGTTGAATCAAGCAAGCTTTTCATCATTTTATCCTTTCGATCTTCAGCAAATAAGGTGAATTATGCTGATTTAACTGATAGCTTTTCTCAATATAGAAAAGATGACTATCTAGCTGTTGCAGATATCCTTCGATCAGCTTTGCTTCATTTTGCCCTTGTTCATGAGGATACATGACCAATACCATCCTGCCTTTGATCTTCAATAGCTGCAACGCTTGTTTAACAGCAGCTAAGCTGGTTGTTGGTAAGGTAGTAATTGTTTGATCTTCGCCAGGACAATAGCCAAAATTAAAGATAATGGCATCGATTGGTTCTGATATATATTTGCTCATCATTTCATGTCCCGCTAAGATGCCATAAAGATTTTGCCTAGCTAGCTTTGCTATCGTCTTAGCTAATACTGCTTCCTGGATCTCAAAACCATAGACCTTTTTGACCTTATGGCTTAGAAAAAAAGCCGCATCTTTGCCATGCCCTAAGGTTGCATCGATACAAATGGCCCCATGATGCAAACAAGGCAATAGAAAATCATGTGATTGTTCAACGATCGATTTCATCTTTAATCCCCCATCAAAAAAAGAAAGCAGTATTTCCTGCTTTCTAGTTTACGCTCATCTTGGTGATCAAGCAAGCCTTAGGTCCGCTGTAGCCTTTGATGTTGGTGCTTTCTTCACTAAATTGCATATGAGACTTCAATTCATGAATGTTGCCGCCAATCGTCAGCCCTGTGACCGGTATGTACTTTTCACCATCGAAATATTTTGCCAATCGCACTTCACCGCCAAAGTTTCCACTAAAGATATCAAACTGGAAGCTTGAAAATGCTAGACAAGCTAAATGTTCTTTAGCGCAAAGTTCGCTAAGCTGATGCTTGCCTTTGGCAACTTGCAGATTAGGCAAGATACCTGTAGGTTCATCAACCCCAAGATAATAACCATATTGATTGGAACCATGGTTGCATAAGATCCGATTATCGGCAACGATCTTGGTATCTTGTAGTACGATGCCATCAACATCGACCTTGCGATTGCTGATCGAACCTGCAACATAAGGTACCAAGCTGATATCTGGCATATCGTCACCATCACCATAAAACTTGTCATTGATCTTCATCAGATCCATCTTATTATAGACCATGGCATAATCAAGATTATCGATCAAATTGCCCAATACCTGCTTGATTTCTTTATCTTCTAGCAAAACTGGTATCTCACTAGGTCCTGAATATTTTTGCGCTTGATTCCTTAATTCGGCCTGGCATAAAAAGTCATAGGTATCACTAGTGATCTTATCATAATCAAGATGATCATAGTCAAGATAGGTATATAATTCGATTTCTTCTTTTTCATTTTTAAAAGTTGGAATAACTTCAATACCGATCGAATTCGTATAGTAAGTGTAATCAACGCCTTGAGAATTAACGATATGTACTTTATTTTCTCTTACGAAGACTTCCATGCTAGAAATCCAACCATCCTTAAAGGTACTAGCTTTAAAAACGGCATCGCCGATCTTGAAAACTAGATCGCTATCAAAGTGCTTGATGATATTGGAATCATTCGCAAACTCTCGCTTTTCGCCTTTTGGCAAGGCATAATAAGTATTTAAGCTAAATTTGCTTTGATAGATTGCATCTTTGATCTTTTGATCGATCTGTTCATCGGTATAACTATCATGGATCACAAAACTTGCTTGTCCGCGTTTGTTATCCTGATCGACATAGATCGTTACCGAGCATGTAGCTTCAAGCTTGGTGCTTCTTAATGTTTCAACCTTATCTAGGATATAAAAGATCTCATTGGATCTGCTGTTGGTTGCGACCAAGCGATAATCATTGATCTGTGGATATTTAGCCAACTTGGCAATGATCTTTTCCATCATCCTAACTTCACCTGCGCTTTCATATATGGGCCGCCATCACTGACCCTTACCCATTCTTTATGGCCTTTGCCGCACATTCCCGATCCAGATAATTCAAAATCATCAGATATCATAGTGATGGATTTTAATAGATCTGGAACATAACCGCTGATGATCACCGGGGCGATTGCTTCTCCGGTCAGCTTGCCATCTTTGATTTCCAAGCCATAGCTTGCGGTACATTGGATGCCCCAGTTTTTAGGATCTTCCATGCCATTGTTGGTATCATATAAGATATATCCATGCTTGATCGATTTGATCATATCTTCTAATTTATCAGTACCCGGGCTAAAGAAAGTATTGGTCATCCGCGTATAGGCCTTATGTGAAAAAGACTCTCTGCGACCATTGCCGGTAGGTTTGGTTTTTAGCACCGAAGCCGACAAAGCATCGGAAATACCGGTAACCAAGATACCTTTATCAATGATCAAGGTATCGCTAGCCAATACGCCATCATCATCAAAGAAATAGCTAGCAACATTAATAGCGCTTGCTGCTCCATCATGCATGCTGACGATCTTACTGGCAACCTGTTTACCAACATAATCTTTTGCTAAGGCACGATTTTTAACAAACATATCCATCTCGACCCCATGGCCAAAGGCTTCGTGAGCGATCAAGCCAGAAATGCTTGGACTAGTAATGACATCGTATACTCCCGGTACGACCGGTTTAGCTTTCAATAGCATCTTAGCAACGCTTGCAGTTTCTGTTGCTAGTTCATCATACTTAGCAAATAATTCGCTAGGTTTGATGCCATCAATGGTCCGATAGGCGTTTTGCATCGTCTTTTCATCGCGAGCAATAGCCATCGCAACTAAATTATAATAAGCATAATGTTGGGTCAATTCCCGATGCTTGGAAACAAAGCACTTTGATACTTCATATTTGGTAAATCCAGCTATCGCATTAACGATCTGCGCTTTTTGCATCATGATATCTTTGCCCTTGGTCAAGATATCCATGATTTTTTCATCGCTATAAGCAATATCATCTGCTATCCTTTCAAAATCTTTGATCAGCGGTTCATCACTTAAGATCTGCGTATCGCTAGGCACATAAGCATAAGTGATCTTATTGCTTGCTTTGATATTTTCTACCAATGCTGCAAAGTTTTCCGTCGTTAGATCATCAAAGGAGAATTCGCGATAAAGTTTATCTTTATATAGCTTGATGACAAATCCTCTTTCAATGCTGCTTTCATTGATCTGTGACTGCATGGCATTGACCCTATAGCTTTTGCCTTTGATATCGCTGCCCAAACATGAAACATAATCATATTCTGCTGCAAAGCATTGAACTAATTTTTTCATCAGTTCTTTCTTATCTTTTAGATAATCTGAATACATTTTTAACACCTCCATTATGACTATTTTAGTACTTTTATTTTAAAGCTGTCAAACGCTAATTAGTTGATCATAGATCATCAACGATCGCGCTGCTTTTAGCATATGCGGTTGATCTTGCTTCAAAAAAATCGGTCTTAACCAAATTGGCATCAGCATATTGACTGACCCAGCTCATGCTTTCTGGTTCTTGCGGATCATCCGCAAACAGCGGTCCAAAGTTTAATTGTTTAAAACGCAGGTTTCCTAGATAACGAATATAATCCGCGATCATCCGGCCATTTAATCCCATGATCTGCTCGCCAATGACATATTGGCCCCAAGCTATTTCTTGGCTAACGCCTTCCAAAAACAATTCTTTATAGGTTTGGATCTTCTCGGCGGTAAATAATTCAGGTTCTTCTTTTTGTAATTC
>CASGCC010000064.1 GCA_949299585.1 uncultured Bacillota bacterium
GTTCCACCGCAATCGCTGGGACTACACGTATTACCTGAATCCGCGCTACGGCGACATTCAGATGCGTCGCGTCACGCTTTACTTTGACGAGCAGGACATTCTTACCAAAATTGAAGCCGGTCCCGTTCCGACGGAAAAGCAGGCTGACGAAATGATTCTGGGCAGAGAACGTGCAAACCGCTGGGATCCGTTTAACAGGATAATAGATGCCGGAATAAACCAAGGCAATCAGCATGATCAAAGGATAACCAATCGCCGCTAAAGGAATATATAAGGCCGAGGGGATCTGTTCGATATAGCTCATGACAAATACGCGATTATCATAGGCGTAAGATATCAGGATCGGCAGATATGCCAAGCTATATACCAGATATAAAGGTATCATCTTCTTGCAATAATTAATGATATACCGTTGATCATTACGCTCTTTTTTGGCAACGAAGTAACCGGTGATCATAAAAAAGATCGGCACGCATATACGCGTGATGATGTTGTTCAAAGCAAAATCAACATTAGGATATATCGTGTTTAAAAATGGGCGCAGATGTAAGATCATGATCAATACGGCGCATATATATTTTAAGATATCTAGATTATAAAAATTAGGATTGTTGGCAATGGCATTTTTATCGATGATATTTTGAATGAACATCGTTATGAAGCTAATGGCGATGATGATCAAAAACAAGGTTAGATAATTGATATACCATTCATTTAAATAGCATAACAATAATGTCAAGGCACTAATTACCAACGTGATATAAAAAGCATTCTTATTTCGCATGATCATTCATTTCTTTCTTATTGAAAATATTATATCGCGGATAAGAAAATAAGCAAACCGTAATAAAAGTTATGTAAGGCTAACTTTTTTTGTTGACATTACGCTAACAAGTGGTATACTACATATAGTTAGTTAAAACTAACACTCTTAGGCCTAAGGGAGGTATCACAAATGAATTTATCACAAGGAGATATTGGTAAGGAATATCAGATCAAAGATATTGCGATCGACGATGAAGAACTAAAGGAATTTTTGTTTACATTAGGGTGTTTTAGTGGTGAGAAGATCACGGTCATCGCACGTCAAAAACGTAATTTTGTCGTATCAATCAAAGATGCTCGTTATAACATTGATCAAGAACTTGCAGAATATATCTTGATTTATTAACAAACAAGATGAATTTATTTGGACTTATGGGAGGATGGAATTATGAGAATTGCATTTGCAGGTAACCCTAACAGTGGTAAGACCACGATGTACAATGCGTTGACCGGTAGAAATGAGCGCGTAGGAAACTGGGCAGGCGTAACGGTCGATCGTAAAGAAAGCAAGATCAAGAAAACATATTATAAAGGCAGCGAAGAGCTGATCGCAGTCGACTTGCCGGGGGCATATTCAATGTCGCCATTTACTAGTGAAGAAAGCATTACCAGCGGATATGTAAAAAATGAGCATCCGGATGCGATAATCAATATCGTTGATGCGACCAATCTTAGCCGTAGCTTATTTTTTACGACGCAGCTTTTAGAATTGGGGATACCGGTAGTGGTCGCTTTGAACAAAAGCGACATCAATCGTAAAAAGGAAACGATCATCGATATTGCCAGATTAACGGAAGAATTAAAGTGTCCGGTCATTGAGACGGTATCGGTCACCAATGATAATAATGGCTTAGATAAATTGATCGCTGCGGTTGTTGCACTTAAAGGTAAAAAGCAAGAAGCGCCTTATATGCAAGGAAATATCGATCTTACCGATAAAAAAGCGGTAGAAGCAGCCGATCGTCAACGTTTTGATTTTGTAAACAAGATCGTTGGAAAGGTAGAAACTCGTAAGATAAAAACCAATGAATATAACAAACAAGACAAGTTTGATGAGATCATTACCAATAAATGGATCGGCATACCATTGTTTGCAGTTGTTATGTGGATCGTTTTTGATATTTCACAAGCGCGTCTTGGTCCTTGGTTAGCAGAAATCCTTGTAGGTTTCATTGAAAGCTTCCAGGGTTGGGTAGCTACTTTGGTGGAAGGCAGCTCACCATTTATGCAAGCCTTATTGGTTGATGGCATAATTGGAGGCGTAGGTGCTGTTGTTGGCTTCTTGCCTTTGGTCATGGTCATGTATTTCATGATAGCTTTATTGGAAGATTGTGGATATATGGCGCGGGCAACTGTAGTGTTGGATCCGATTTTTAAACGGGTTGGACTTTCCGGCAAATCTGTGATACCGATGGTAATCGGTACAGGATGTGCAATTCCGGGCGTTATGGCATGCCGTACTATTCGGAATGAAAGGGAACGCAGAACTACGGCTATGCTGACACCTTTTATGCCTTGTGGAGCTAAGCTTCCGGTTATCGCCTTATTTGCTGGTGTCTTTTTCCATGATGCTTCCTGGGTTGGTACCCTGATGTATTTTGTTGGTATTGCTTTTGTATTCTTAGGCGCCTTGTTGGTATTGAAGATTACGGGACAAAAATATCGTAAATCTTTCTTTATCATGGAATTGCCTGAATATAAATGGCCTAGTTTGAAAAGAGCGACGATTTCTATGTTTGCTAGAGCTAAGGCTTATATCATCAAAGCCGGAACGATAATCTTGGTATGTAATGCAGCGGTACAGATCATGCAAACTTTCAACTGGCAGCTGCAGATCGTAGAAGAAGGTATGGAAAATACTTCGATCCTAGCTAGCATTGCTTCACCGTTTGCAATCTTATTGATTCCTTTAGGGTTTGGAGCATGGCAATTGGCAGCAGCAGCCATCACAGGCTTTATCGCCAAAGAAAATGTCGTTGGAACCTTAGCGGTAGTATATGGCTTAACTAATTTCATCAATGTAGATGAATTGGTATTAGTAGGGGGCGCTAATGAAGTGGCAGCAGCCATGGGACTAACACAAGTAGCGGCATTGGCATATCTGATGTTTAACTTATTTACCCCTCCTTGCTTTGCCGCAATTGGTGCCATGAATTCAGAAATGCAAGATAAGAAATGGCTATTTGGTGGTATCTGCTTGCAGCTAGGAACAGGATATTCGATCGCATATCTGGTTTACCAGATCGGTACCTTGATTACTACCGGTTCGGTTGGCACTGGTTTTGTTCCAGGCTTGATCGTGCTTATCGTATTTGCTTTGATCATTGCTTATCTGATTCATCGAACCAACAAGAATTTTGCCAAGGAGTATGCTTTAAAATAATTTATGGCTGATCTGATCGTTTTAACGGTTGTTCTAATAATATTGGGCTTGGCAATCAGCTATTTGGTCAAAGAGAAAAAACAAGGATCAAAATGTATTGGCTGTCCTTATGCCAAATCATGCGCAAAAAAGCGTCAAAATAATTGTCATTGAATATGGGCTATATTTCCTAAAACGAAATATAGCCTTTTAAAATGAGTTGTCATCTAATATAATCATGAATATAGATATTACAAAATATAAGGTGATGTTATGAAGATCAAGAAAAAAAGAATATGGCGAATCTTATACTTGTTGGCAGAAAACAAACGAATAATGACCGCAAGCGAATTAGGGAAATTGGTTGGAGTTAGTCAACGTACGATCAAAAGTGATATTAAAGAAATAGCTGAATTAGCTATGTCGTGCGGCTGTAAGCTTATTACACACAAAGCGTGCGGATATTCATTGCATGTTGTAGATCCTGAAGTTTATGAAGAAATAGTTTCTTTGCTAAATACTAATTTTTCTGATCGTGAGTATTGTGAAACTTTTGATTCTAAAGCAAATGAGATAACCAGACACTTATTGATGAAAAATCAGTTTATAAAAGAGGAAGATCTAGCTGATGAAATGTTCATATCGCTAAGCACTGTAAAAAGCAATATCAATAATGTCAAAGCAATTATCCAAAAATTTAATTTATCTTATATATCAAAAAAGAATGAAGGTATCATGATAGAGGGATTAGAGCTAAATAAACGCTTTTGTATGTTAGAACTGTTGCTAAAGCATCATGTTAATGCTATTCCTCTTATTGATTATCCTGAATTTGAAGCTTTGTTTGAACTAGAAAGTCCTTCATTATCAATGATAAGACAAGTTATTTTAAAACAACTAAGAGAAAACAATGTTCATATCATTGATTCTAATATGCATAGGATCGTTAGATATATTGCACTGATGTATAAAAGGCATGATCTTGGTTATGTTGTGGAAATTGACCCATCTATCATTTATGTTTGCGAAAGACTGGAAGAATTTAAGTTTTCTTTGCGGTTGATTCGCGAACTAAGCCGAAAATATGGGCTGATTGAATTAGATTATAAAGAAGTGATAGGGTTAACGATATTATTTTTATATTTTATCGATGTATCTTTAGAAGATAATTTGCTTGATAGATATGGTCCGGAAATATATTTTTTAGCAAATGATTTTAGGTTGAAGGTACTAAACAAGATTCGTACGGTAACTAATATTGATTTTAGATCAATGCCTAATGAACAGCTATTAAATGCATTATTTATCCCTTATGCATTTAGATATAAATTTAGTACGATAAGTTATAATCTTTATTTGGGAAGAAATATCAATAATAATGATATTTCTTTATCACCTTTGATGATCGTGATTGCTTCGATTGGTAGACAATTTTTAAATAGCCACTTAGAAATAGAATTTAATGATTTTTTCATTTATGAATTTGCAAGCCGTTTATATTATCTGATGATGCAGGTTCATTATAAATATAAAAAGCGAAACATCATTATCGTTATGCGAAATGGCATAAATTCAGGGCTGGTGACTAAAGATAAATTGATTTCGACATTTGGAGCAGATAAATTTAACCGTATTGACCTTATGGAATTTTATGAAGTAAGGGGAAAAGATCAAGCAAATTATGATTGTGTTTTACTGAATTCAGATCCATTTTATTATAAAAATTATCATACACCAGCTATTATCAGCAATACTATTTTAACGCGTGAACAGTTACAGGAAATAAATGTCAAGATCATTCAAAAAGGTTATTGTATGTATGATGTGTTAGAAACGATGGATATGCAAGATAAACTTAAAGTGGAAACATTATCAGTAAATAATAGACAAGAGTTTTTTGGCATGCTGAAATTCAGGTTTGGTTATGATGAAAAGCAAAATGAAAGAATTATGAATTTATATTCTAGCGATCAATTTATCGTTAATGATACGTTATCGATCATGGTTTATCCTCATTTGTGCAAAGAAAGCTTGCTAGAAATATACCATTTAGACAAGCCTTTCTTATGGAACAAGCAAAATGTTTCGACCATCATTGTATTTGCGATAGATTTTAATTATGATCTATATAAAGTGAAATTAATGCAGCAAATTTTGGAAATATTGGTCAATGATCAAATGTATCTTAATTCAATCGATTCATCATTTGTGATGAAAGATCTTGTGAATAAGGTGATGGTAGAATGTATAAACTAAAGTGTATCATGATGCACCTTAAAAGATGAAATAAGGTGCAATTGCACCTTGCTTTGATGTGTTAAATAGCTTGATGAAAGCGCTGATAATAATTATACTTACAGTATAAACAGATCTGTTATATGAGAGGTTAAGATTATGATTCATTATATCGTTGCGTCGCATGGAGCGTTGGCTAGTGGCTTTAAAAGTGCATTAGGTGTTTTGTTAGGAAATGTAGAAAATGCCGATTTTATTGATTGCTATGTTGATGATAGCAATCCAAAAGAGTTGATCAAGAATGCAGTTGAATCAGTGGATGATGATACAACATTGCTATTGTTTTCTGATTTGTATGGCGGAAGTGTATGCCAGATAATGAATGAATTTATGGATCGTCCAAAAACATATCAGGTAGCTGGAGTAAACTTAGCGCTGCTAATTGAATTATTAGCACAGAATAAAGAAGATATAACTTTAGATGAATTAAAGATGTGCGTTGATTCAATGAAAGATTCCTTGCAATGCGTAGTTTTAGACGAAACAAGCGATGATGAAGCAGATTTTTTCTAAAGGAGGGTAAAATGATTTCATTTTTTCGAATTGACGAGCGATTGATCCATGGACAAATTGCAATTAAATGGAGTCGTCATACAGGGGTTGATCATATTGTGGTATGCAATGATGCTGCTGCCAATAGTTCAATTATTCAAAAATCACTTAAAATGGCTGCACCTGCAACCTGCAAAGTTGCTATCAAGACAGTTGAGGATGGCATCAAATTATTAAATGATCCTCGATGTGAAAAACTAAAAATCTTCATTTTGGTTAATTGTCCAGAAGATGCTTTAAAGGTTGTTGAAAATGTAAAAGGGATACCTTTTATCAACATCGGTAATTATGGCCGAATCGCACCAGAAAAACCAGGACATCCACGGAAGATGGTTGGCTTAAATTTATATTGTGATGATATAGAAGTTGAAAGCTTTAAGAAACTCATTGGTACCGGTTTGAAATGTATTTATCAAACAACGCCGGAAGAACCATCTGAAGACATTTCTAAATTATTTAAATAGACAGGGGTAAGTATGATAATTTATGGATTGATTTGTGCTTTGGCATCAATTATATGTAATGGTGTTGACCGCTTGTTCTCATGGCAAACTATTCAAAGACCAATTGTAACAAGTGCAATTACCGGTTTGATGCTAGGCGATTTAACTACAGGCGTTATAATGGGCGCATCATTAGAAGCTATTTTTATGGGTATCAGTGCTATCGGTGGTTCCGTACCATCAGATGCAACATCAGCAAGTATCATTGCCGTAGCAATGACGATCCTAACAGGTGCAGATGTTGAGACCGGATTAGCATTAGCAGCGCCAATTGGTGCTATCATGGCAGCTGTTTCAGAGCTTTATAAACCAGTACTAGCTGCAATGGCTCCTTATTGGGAAAGATTAGCAGCATCAGGAAATGTTGGTAAGATGAAAGCTCAGATGATCCTTTGTGGTATCTTTATTGATAAACTGCCTCAAACAGTAATCATGTTTTTGGCAGTAGCATTTGGTGTTGAAGGATTAGAAGCTGTAATTAATCAATTACCAGCATGGGTATTAAGCGGATTCTCAGCAGCTTCTGGTATGATGACTGGTGTCGGATTTGCCATTTTAGCAACCATGATCTGGTCAAAAGAAATTGCAGGTTTCTTCTTTGTTGGCTTCGTTTTATCTAAATATCTAGGTTTAGGTACTTTGCCTATCGCAATTCTATTAGCTGTAATTGCTATAATGTATTTCTTAAATGATAAGAAAATTTTGGATATGAAAAATAATTTGGTTGCAAGCGGTGTTAATAATGCCAATCAAGATGATCAGGAGGATTTCTTCGCATGAATTTATTAAAGTATAATTATTCTGATACAGAAAAAAAGACATTAAAAAAGATGTTTTGGAATTCTGGCTTAGTATTTGCATCTTTTAACCAAGTTAAAATGGAAGGTAATGCTTTCTGTATTACCATGGCTCCTGCGCTTCAAGAATTGTATGAAGATGACGAAGAAAGAAAATTAGCGCTAAAACGTCATGATAACTTTTTTAATACCCATGCGGTATTCTTGGCCTTTATCGCAGGAATTGCCTATGCGATGGAAAGAGAAAAAGTGACTAAAGGAAGTGTTGATGATGATACGATCGAAAGTATCAAAGTTGAATTAATGGGTCCAACTGCTGGTATCGGTGATGCTTTCTTCTTTAACTGTTTGCGTATCATTGCTGCTGGTATTGCGATTGGCTTATGTTCAACAGGTAATGTCATCGGTGTATTGTTGTTCATCTTGTTATATGGTGGATCACAGATGGTTGCTCGTTATTATTTGATTCGTATCGGATATTCAATGGGTACATCGTTCATAGATCAGATCTTCCAATCTGGTTTGATGCAATCATTGACTAAATCAGCATCTATCCTAGGTATTGGAATGGTTGGGGCAATGGTAGCTAGCATGGTTAGCGTTAATCTAACTTTAAACCTTAATGTTGGGGAAACTAGCGTTGAATTGTTTAGTATCATTGATTCAATCATGCCAGGTTTGTGTTCAATTATCTTGGTGTTCTATTTGATGAGCTTGATCAAGAAAGGTGTTAAGCCTATAACCTTGGTAATTGGCATTCTAATTTTCTGTATTTTAATTTCATTTATTGGAAGTTTATTAGTTTAAAGGTGGAGGGCAGGCGAAAGTCTGCCTTTTATTTCTTAGGAGAAATTTATGATTCGTGATTATATTTTAGATTTTGGGATTGCAATGCCATGTCGATATTTTAAATTTCAAAAAGCTAATTACCTTGA
>CASGCC010000065.1 GCA_949299585.1 uncultured Bacillota bacterium
ATCAAGCTTTTCAAAACAGCTTAAACAAGATGCTCGAAGCATATCCTGATGATACGATCAAGCTGCTTGCTCATTTCAGCAGCCGTCCCGAAGATACTGCCAATTTACAAACGACCGTCATGGCTATCGTTAGTGCGGCCAATACTACCAGCGATGCCCAAAGCTTTCTTGCCAAGATCGATGCTGATGCCAAGCCGATAAGTTCCCTGGAAATGCTAGATCCTAAGATCCTAGATGGGTTTTTTCAATATCTAAGCAGCCAGCTTAAGATGCTAGAAGATAATCTGCGTCTGATCCAATCATCCTGTGATCTGCAAGAACAAGATGAAAAATATATCAAGACCATTAAGCTAAAATTAGCTTATCTTGCCCAATTGCAAACTTATCTGCATGAACATAATTATGAAACTTTCAACATGGAATTCAAAAATTATGCGGCTAAGCCGATCAAGCTGCCAACCAAAGAATTCTTGGAAGAAAAAGCTTTAAAGAAAAAGATCACGGACCGTGAAAAAAAATTATTAGAGATCTTATTCCCGCAAGAAAGCTTTATTCAAAATCACAATGAACTTGCTTTTATCATCCATACCTTGATCAAATTAACTTCCTTGACCATGGAACAGATCAAAGATCTAAAGCTTCAAGCTAAAGGCATGGACTTTGAAGACATGGAACACTATGCCTTAGCCATCCTTCAAGCTAATGATCAGCTGATCGCCAAGCAGATCGCTCAAAACTATGCTGAGATCATGGTCGATGAATTTCAAGATACCAATGAAATTCAAAATGATGTCATCAACCTAATTTCTAATGGTCACAACGTTTTCAGGGTTGGCGATGTCAAACAATCGATCTATCGTTTCCGTAAGGCTAAGCCATCTTTGATGCGCGATCTTGCGCATGACGCTGATACCAAACAGATCAGCCTTTCTTATAACTACCGTTCAAAGGAAAATATCGTTGAATTTAACAACATCTTGTACGATGTCTGCATGAATATCGAAGGCTGTGAAGATACTTATAAACAGCAGGATAATGTCAAGGTTGGCATCCCTGAACAAAAAAAGATTTGTGATGATGCGATCATCTTTTATGCCCTAGCGCCCCAAGAAGGAATAGATAATAAAAAGTTAAAAGCGGAATTTATTGCCCGCAAGATCTTAGCGTTAAAAACGCAAGATCCATCTTCTAGCTTCAAAGACTATGTCGTCTTATTAAAAGCCCATGAAGATAAACGTTATCTCAAGGATGCCTTTGAAAAATATCAGCTGCCTTACAATGTTGATGCCAAAGATAATTTCTATGCTTCCTTGCTATGCTTGATGGTCATCAGTTATCTAAGATTATTGATCGATCTTAATGATCAAGATCTGATCGCGGTATTGAAAAACTTCTATGACATGAATAGCGAGGATCTAGCTGCGATATGCCAAATGGACATTTGGACCACTTTAAAAGCTCAAGATCATCCTTTGATCAAAGATCATCAACGATTAAAAGAGATCTATGCCCAAGAAGGATTGATTCCCTTATTAAATGCTTTAGGCAATGTTCAAGACTTTTATGAATATAAGCTTAACAATAAGGAAAGAACCAATTTTGACCAATTATTCAGCATTGCCCTACGTTTTAACCAGCAAGCCAATTCTTTAGCCAAGTTCATCTATGAGATCGAACATGGCAGTCAAGCTAAGACCAAGGAAGTAACTTCCGTTGCTTTAGACGAAGATGTCGTTCGCGCCATCACCATCCACCAATCTAAAGGTTTACAGTATAAGACCGTCTTTATTTGGTCAACATCACAAGCTAAAAATCAAGACAGCAATAATGAGCATTTGATCGATACCGATCTTGGGCTAGCTTTAAAACCTTTGAAACTACCGCAACGCATCCGCCAGACCACGATCGAATATCTAGTCATCGCAGAAAAGATCAATAAAGAAGAATTAGAAGAGAACACCCGTTTATTGTATGTGGCAACGACCCGTGCCCAACAGCGCATGTATTTTGTCGATGTCGTTAAAGATCCCAACTATCCTAAGATCAATTACGAGATCCTTAGCGAACGTAAAGGCATTACCGGTACGATCCTTGCTTCTGTTCATGATAATCCTTATATTCAGATCAAAGGCGACGATACCGTTGATATGAGCTTTGAAACATCGCCGATCGCTCATCACGCTTATCAAAAGATCGAACATTATCAAAAACAAGATATCAAAGCCTTAAACATCATATCGCCTTCTAATGCCCATGAAGATGGCTTGCTGACGATCAAAGCGCATGGCGATCATTTTAAACATGGTACGACCATCCATGAAGTACTAGAACAGCTGCCATTTAAAACATGGACCAAGGATGATCTTAAGCCTTATGATCTAAGCTCGAAAGATATCCAGCATCTATTGACCTTCAACCGCTCCGCTATTTTCCAAAAAGTATACGATCATCAAGCATACCGCGAATATCCTTTTATCATGAAAGACCAGCAGCAGATCATCAATGGCACGATGGATCTGGTCTTGATCGATGATAAAGAAGTTATCATCATCGATTACAAGACCAATCGGCAAACGACCAAAGATGAATTGATCAAGCTTTATCGTTCCCAATTGGACACCTATGCCAAGATCATGCAGCGTTATTATCCTAAACATCATATCTATAAGTATATCTATGCATTTGAATTAGACGAGGCCATCTTGCTATAGCTTTGCTTTGTAAAGAATATTTTACTTAAAATAAATATGAGCCTAGTTTATAATTAAAGCCATAAAAGGAGAAAATGATGACCAAACATTTATATTTATTAAGACATGGCGAAACACTATTTAATCAGCGTCATAAGATCCAAGGGTGGTGCGATTCCCCACTTACGCCTAAAGGCATCCAGCAAGCCAAAGCAGCAGCCAAGATCCTAAAAGATGTTAAATTCGATCATTATTACTGCTCAACAGCTGAAAGATGCAGCGATACCTTAGAGATAATAACCAACGCCCAAGTTCCATACACCCGCTTAAAACAGCTAAAAGAAAGAAACTATGGTTATTTTGAAGGCTGTGATGAAGACTTTATCCGCAATAATGCCATCGAACCTTTTAATGATGATATCTATCCTCGCTTTGGTGGTGAATTCAGCCATGAGGTCAGCGCTCGCATGCATGATGCCTTGACAACTATCATGGAAAAAGCTGATCATCATACCGTGATGGTAGTTTCGCATGGCGGAGCAAGCGCGGCTTTTTTGCACACTTTCATGGACATGAGCGCAATAAAAGATAGCGGTGGCTTGACCAACTGCTGCATCATCCATTTAACATATCATGACGGTAAGTTTGCATTCAGCGATATAACCCGTCCAACCATCTAGGAGCTAATCATGCCAAAAGGAATCGTCTTATATAAATCTAAATATGGTTCCGCCAGGACCTATGCCAAAATGCTCGCAGAAACATGCGCTTTCGATCTTTTAGATCTTACCAAATGCCACATCAACAAGCTAAAAGCCTATGATATCATCATCTATGGTGCTGGAATCTATGCCGGTAAGATCAAAAACATCAATTTCTTGTTAAAGCATCTTTCAGCTTTAAAAGATAAAAAAATCATCTTCTTCGCCGTTGGCGTAACCCCAAATGATGAAAAATGGATAGCCACGCTCAAAGAACATAACCTAAAAGGATATGATCTTCCTTTATATTATTGTCAAGGTAACTTTGATATGGCTAAATTATCAATTTTTGATCATTTCCTTTGCTCAGCCTTAGCTAAACAAATAGCCAAAAAAGCCCCGGAAACATATGAACCATGGGAAAAAGCCCTGTTAGAAAACACCAAAGCATACACTAACCACATCAGTTATGACTATCTAGTACCTATCCTAGAAAAAATACATGATCAAACTGCTTCATAAATACCAAAAGGCTGGAAACATGTTATTTTAAAAAGCAAATATGCATTTTAATGATAACTAAAGCTCACAGCCTTTTTTTGTATCTAATCAAAAAAAATCACGATATAAGATCGAGAAAAAAGATAATTTCCATATATATTCACTTTATTTTTAGCACAACCATCATAATTATGTGATAATAATCACGCTATCCTTATTTATTTGTGTGATTAAGCTTGTGTTTTTACTATTTTAAAATATAATAAAAGTGTGATATATAACACTTAATTTTCAATAAAAATGTGATGGAGGTATATATGGAACGATTTATCTTAAATAAACTGCTAAATTGGAAAAACTCTCCATATCGTAAGCCTTTGATCTTGCAAGGCGTACGCCAGGTAGGCAAGACGTGGATCTTAAAAGAATTTGGCAAATGTTATTACGACAACATTGCTTATTTTAACTTTGAAGAAAACGAAGAATACAAGCAATTTTTTGAAACCACAAAAGATGTATATCGAATTTTACAGAATCTAATGATGGCAAGCGGTCAAAAGATCATACCAGAAAAGACCCTTATTATTTTTGATGAGGTACAAGACTGTCCAAAAGTCATCAATTCTTTGAAATATTTCTATGAAAATGCCCCACAATATCACATTGCTTGCGCTGGATCGCTACTAGGCATCTCCTTAGCAAAACCCTCTTCCTTTCCAGTAGGTAAGGTGAATTTTATGCAGATCAATCCCATGACTTTTACAGAATTTCTTTTAGCAAATGGAGATGTGAATCTTGCAAATTATTTATCGGCAATTAGCACTATCGAACCAATTCCTGATGCCTTCTTTAATCCGCTATGCGAAAAGTTGAAGATGTACTATGTGACCGGAGGTATGCCAGAATCTGTCAAGATGTGGACAGAAGCACGAGATATAGCTGCTATGCAGGAAGCATTATCCGGGATTATTGGCGCCTATGAGCGAGACTTTGCTAAACATCCCAATATCAGCGATTTCCCTAAGATTTCCTTGATATGGAAATCCATCCCCTCGCAATTGGCGAAAAAAAATAAAAAGTTTATCTATAAGGTAGTTAAAGAAGGAGCACGGGCACGTGAATACGAGGATGCCTTGCAATGGCTGGTAGATGCACGGCTAGTGCATAAAATATATCGTAGCACCGCTTGTGGCTTACCTGTCGCCGCTTATGATGACCTATCTGCTTTTAAGATTTACTTGGCAGATGTGGGCTTGCTTCGTAGACTGGCCCACCTTGCTCCAACTGCTTTTGGTGAAGGAAATCGTTTATTTACTGAATTCAAAGGCGCATTAACCGAAAATTATGTGCTTCAGACTTTGATAACGCAGTTTGAAGTAACCCCTCGATATTGGTCTCAAGCAAACCCTCCTTATGAAGTAAACTTTCTTATCCAACATGACAATGATATTTTTCCTATAGAAGTCAAATCCGCAACCAATACCACTAGCAAAAGCTTAAAAAAATTTAAAGAGTTATTCCCTAATCAAGTAAAATTACGCATCCGCTTCTCGCTAGATAATCTAAAACTGAATGATGATGTCCTAAACATACCACTTTTTATGGCCGATCGCACTGATCAACTAATTGCTATAGCTCTTAAAAAATAACTTAAATAACGCAGATCAAACACTTTTTCCTCGTTTTCCTATCCTTATCATTATATAATAGATGCCAATATCTTATTGGCAAGTATTAGTTTTTTATGCTCAGGTTTAGCCAAACAAATAGCAGATAAGCTTATGGAAACATATGAACCATGAAAAAAGCCATAGCTTTTTCTATGGCTTTTTTCATGCTTTAACAATTTTATATTCTTTACCAATCACCAAACATTTAGCATCTAAGCCATGCCCAACTTCCTTGGTCTTGATGATTGGTAATTTTTGGTCATCGATGATATTTATGATCATCTTGATCAGATCATTTGTTTCATTGGCTTCATCGATCTTGGTAAATGTTCCCAATGCCAATCCTTTGATCTTTGTGAAACCTGGCAATTGCTGCAGCTGTGCAAAAAAGCTTTCCATCAGCAGCAAGCTGCCGCCAAAGCTCTCTAAAAATAAGATCTTATCGGTCAGATCAGGAAAATATGGCGTACCAGCCAATTTCAAGAAACAACGAATATTTCCGCCGATCATGATACCTTGCACCATCTCGCCTTGGATAAAATCCCATTTGATATCATAAAGATCCTTGGTCTTAGCTATCATCGTTTCTTTAAAGCGATGCAGCTGCTTATGTTCTTCATCAAAATAGATATTTTTTAATTGGTATAAATAGCCTAGATTACCAGTCTTCGCATAGATAGCATTGATGATGCTGGTGACATCGCTATAGCCAAAAAAAGGTTTAGGATGAGCTTTGATAGCGTTAAAATCAAGATATGGCAAGATAGTATTAGCCAGATCTCCGCCAGATATATCAAAGATAGCTTTGATATCTTCATCCTTATAAAAATTATTCATGATTTCACCCTTTTTCTTAGCTGCTGTTTTAGCATCTAGATTGCTAGGGAAAAGCATCTTGCTTAATACTGGATTTATCTTCATATCCAGCAGCATATCAAGCAATGAAATCAAATTTTCTTTATTGCCGATATTTAACGGATTGGAACAAGCAACGATCCCAATCCTTTCATTTTCATTTAACATATGATATTTCCTCTAAAACAAGAATGCCAGCATCCGAATGACGATCGGAGCGATCACCAAGATGCCATAGATCTTGTTTATAGTAATTATACCCTTATATCCAAGATATGTGCTTAAATATGCACTACCAAGCACCGCTGCTTCCGAAATGATCCAGGTCGTCGTAAGATCAAATACCGCCTGATTGCTAGCAATCAGCAAGCTATAATACATCTCAAACACCCTTAGGCCCATACCAGCCAATAAGATCAGACCGGTATTAAGGATCAGCCATATGACATCACGTTTGGCAAAAGGCATCGTAATTTCTTTTTCATTGCTAACAAAGCTAGTTCTTTGGCTTAGCAAATAACTAATGCAGATCTCGACCTTGTTATCTTCAACATAGTCACAAACACCATCAGCTTCTGTCTTGCTTAAAACATCATAGCTCTTAACGATGATTTCATTCGCAAAATTATCATTATCAAAATTTAACCATATAACGCTAAAGCTCAAGACATTGATCATGATCATAAAAAAGCCAAAGAAATATAGACGTAATGCCCGCATTCCATCAACAATTACTTCTTGATTATTACTAAAAATTCTAATAAAAATTTCAGGAAAAATTGTTATTGCCACCCATAATATTAGCATCATTGATAATGCTGCTATGGTAACAAATTTGATTCCTTGTAAAACTCGATCATACTTTTGAGCGCCATAATTATATCCTAATACCGGTTGACAGGCATTTGCTACTCCTTGTCCAGGTAGTGATGCTACTTCTCGTAATGAATTTATAATCGTCATAATCGCAATATATAAATCACCACCATATTGCTGTAAAGTAGCATTACAAACTATGGAAACAATGGAATTAGTAATTGCCATCATAAATCCAGCCATTCCTAAAGAAACAATTCTTATAACATAACTATATTTAAGTTTTAAACAGCTTCTTTTTATTTTTAAGATCGTCTTTTTACTTGTCAAAAACTGTAATGTCCAAAGGGCAGAAACAAACTGTGAAATAACAGTAGCGATGGCTGCTCCTTGAACGCCTAAATCAAAACCAAAAATAAAAATTGGATCTAAAATAATATTAGTTACAGCTCCTAACAAAACTGTCAACATTCCAATTTTTGCAAAGCCTTGACTATTAATAAAGCTATTCATCCCTAATCCAATTAAAACAAATAAAGTTCCTAGTAAATAAATTGTCATATAGTCATTTGCATAACCGATGGTATTAGCACTTGCACCAAAAAGCCACAGTAAATCTTCTTTAAAAATAAAACCGACTACCATTAATACAACACTAAAGATAATTAATAGCATAAAAGAATTACCCATTATTTTTTCAGCTTCTTCATTATCTCCGCGTCCTCTAGCGATCGAACAAAGTGGTGCTCCACCCATACCAAATAAATTGGCAAAAGCATTAATGATGGATATTAAAGGTAAACATAAGCCAAGTCCACCCATTGCTAGTGTTGCTTCACCGGGAATTCGCCCAATATAAATACGATCAACAACATTATATAAAACATTAATCAGCTGAGCGACAATCATTGGTACTGCTAAGTT
>CASGCC010000066.1:0-8122 GCA_949299585.1 uncultured Bacillota bacterium
TGATAAAGATGTGCTGAAAATGACAGTTGATGAGCGTAGCAAAGCAGGGTTATTTTTAGCTATGCAATATCCACTTGAAATTCCAGGTGTAACTAATTCTGATTTTTTAAGAGCTGCTTTAAATGCCCGTAGCGAAAAACCTGTTTCTCTATTCAAATTTATCAAAGAAATGGAGAAGAATATAGCTGAATTGCAGATGAAGCCAGATTTGGCTCATCGTTTCTTAAATGAGGGCTTTTCTGGCGGAGAAAAGAAGCGTAATGAAATAGTTCAGATGCGCATGCTTAAACCATCATTAGCCTTGCTAGATGAAATTGACAGCGGATTAGATGTCGATGCTTTAAAAATCGTAGCAAATGCAATCCGAACTTTACAAGAAGAAACTAAAATGGGCCTAATCGTAGTTTCTCATTATGAACGTTTTTATGATTCGATCAAACCTACGCATGCCCATGTTTTGATTGATGGAAAGATCGTGATGAATGGGGGACAGGAGCTTGTTTCTAAGATTGATAATGAAGGCTATGATTGGTTATATAAACAGTTAAATATCAAGCCTATCGTTCAAACGAACCCAAAGCCAACAGTTAGCTTGGGAAGCTGTGGCGCAAATCGAGGTAAATAAGATGTTCAAGCTACAGAATGAATGTGAAAATATCATAATAAATGAAGATTATCTTGAACTAGAGATTGATGTTGAAGGACATTTAGACCTAAATATCACAAACAAAAAAAGTTGTAATGTGTTTGTAAAAATTAAAAAAGCTAGATCGATCTACGTAAGTGTAGAAGTGATGGAAAACACCCAATGTACTTATCTAATTTATAATGATAATAAAGCATCTTTAACAACAAATGAGCTATTCAAGGTAAAAAGAGGAGCAATATTAAATTTAGCAACATGCGATATCAATCAGCAAAAGTGTAAACGTCGCATTAATGTTGATCTAATAGATGAATTTGCTGTATGTAATTTTAAAAGTGCAGCTTTATGCAGCGATGAAATGCATTATCAAATAGCGATTAATTCTTGTTATGCCAATACTACGGGCATGATGGAAAATTATGGGGTAGTGCTTGAAAATGGTAAATATCATATGGATGCTACTGGCAAGATCGATAAAGGCGCACATGGCTCAAAATCTCATCAGGCATCTCATGCATTATGCTTTGCTAAGAAACAACAAGCTGTTATCTTACCACAGTTGTTGATTGATGAAAACGATGTTGAAGCAAGCCACGCAACTACTGTTGGTAGTATTGATGATAATCAGCTATTTTATATGCAATCTAGAGGACTTAGTGCTAAAGAAGCCGGTGCTTTGTTGACGCTAGGCTATTTGTCGTTTATCAAAGCTGTTATACCTAATCCTCAATTACAGGACTATCTAGATCAAGAAATTGAAAGTAAGGTAAATAAGATATGCTAGATGTAAATAAGATAAAAAATGATTTTCCGATGTTTAGAAGAAATCAAGATTTGATATATCTTGATAATAGCGCTACGACATTTAAGCCTGATGCGGTCATTGAAACGATCAATCATTATTACGAAGAAGCAAGTGTAAATATTGAAAGAGGAGATTATCTGTTAAGTCACAAAGTATCAAATATGTCTGAGGATGCCCGTTTGACCTTAGCGAAATTTATCAATGCTAAGCGCCAAGAAGAAATCGTTTTTACTTCAGGAGCAACAGATAGTTTAAATATGGTCGCATATGGTTTGATCGATCGCTTACAAGAAGATGATGTGATTTTGCTAAATTATGCAGAACATGCAAGCAATATCCTATGTTGGTTCGATGTTGCCAAAAAGAAAAACTGTCGTATCGACTATATCGATTTAACATTAGATGGTGAAATGTGTCTAGATAAGCTTAAAGCAAAACTTGATCAATATGGCTCAAAAGTAAAGATCGTAAGCTTAGCATATGTGTCAAACGTCTTAGGCTTTAAACAAGATATTTCAAATATAGCTGCTATGGTACATGAATATCAAGCTTTGTTAATAGTTGATGGTGCACAAAGCGTTCCGCATATGGAAACCGATGTTCAAAATTTAGATATAGATTTTTTAGCATTTAGTGGTCATAAGATGTGCGGACCTACTGGTATTGGTGTGCTATATGGAAAGTATGAAATTTTAGATAGTTTAAAACCGCTGCGATATGGGGGAGGTGCTAACGCACGCTTCGATATCGCAGGTAATGTCTTGTTGCAAACAACTCCACATAAATTTGAAGCTGGGACCCCCAATATAGCTGGTGCTTTAGGCTTAGCAGCTGCAGTAAGATATCTTAATAGCATAGGCATGAAAAATATTGAGGAATATGAAAAAGAGCTTAAAAGATATATGGTTGATAAGCTGAAAAAATTATCGAATATCAAGATATATAACAGTGAAACAACTAGTGGAATTTTAGCTTTTAATGCAGATGATGTATTTGCTCAAGATGCTGGTAGTTATTTAAATACTAAAAATATTTGTGTTCGTAGCGGCAATCATTGTGCAAAGATCTTACATAATCTGATAGGCACTGATCAAACATGCCGAGCAAGCTTATATTTTTATAATACGAAGGAAGATATAGATGCTTTCGTTAATGCATGCAAAGATTTAAACGTTGAAAATTGTATTGGTATATTCTTTTAGGAAGAAGGGTTATTAATGAGTGATATGTTAAAGGATCCTGCCATATTGCGGGAATTGATCATGGATCATTATAAATATCCACGTAATCATGAATTGGTAGACGATGATAGTTATGATTCAAGACACATGGCTAGCGATAGTTGTATTGATGATATAACAGTTCAAACAAAGATCGAAAATGGAATTATCAAAGATATTCGTTTTGATGGTGTTGCTTGTACGATTTGTACTGCAAGTACCTCGATAATGAGCGAATTACTTAAAGGAAAATCTGTTGATGAAGCCAAAGAAATCATGGAAAATTACTTTAATATGATGGATGAAAAACCTTATGATGAAGAATTGCTTGAAGAAGCCATTGCAATGATGAATGTCCATCGCCAAGCAAATCGTATCAAATGTGCAACGATAGGTTGGAAAGCCATGAAAGAAATGATAGATAAGGAATAAGATATGGATGAAAAGACATTTTTAAATGATGAATATAAATATGGCTTTAAAGATGAAGATGTTAGCGTATTTAAAACTAATAAAGGACTAAATGAAGATATCATCAGAGAAATTTCTCAAATCAAGGATGAACCTGATTGGATGCTTGATTTTCGCTTAAAAGCATATGCAATGTTTCGTAAGTTAAATAACCCCAAATGGGGGCCTGATTTAAATCAAATAGATTTTGATGAATTTACATATTATATAAGACCAAGCGATCGAACAGAATCGAGTTGGGATGATGTTCCAGAAACCATAAAGAACACTTTTGATAAACTTGGTATACCGGAAGCAGAGAAAAAATTTCTTGCTGGCGTTTCTACCCAATATGAGTCCGAAGTTGTTTATCACAACATGCTAAAGGAAGTAGAAGAGAAAGGTGTCATCTTTTTGGATACTGACAGCGGATTACGCAATTATCCTGAGCTATTTAAAGAATATTTTGCAAAAGTAGTAAGCTATGCAGATAATAAATATGCTGCATTAAATAGCGCGGTATGGTCAGGTGGCTCTTTTATCTATGTTCCAAAAGGGGTAAAATTAGATAAGCCGCTGCAATCTTATTTTAGGATAAATTCTGAGCGGATGGGACAATTTGAAAGGACCTTGATCATTGTTGATGAAGGCGCTGATGTTCATTATGTTGAAGGATGTACAGCTCCACAGTATTCCAAAGAATCACTGCATGCGGCTGTAGTAGAAATTTATGTAAAAAAAGGTGCAAAATGCCGCTATTCAACGGTGCAAAATTGGAGCAGCAATATCTTGAATCTTGTTACAAAAAGAGCCTACGTTGAAGAATATGGTACGATGGAGTGGATCGATGGCAATATAGGTTCGCAATTGACCATGAAATATCCAGCTTGTGTTTTGGCGGGTGAGTATGCTAAAGGAATGTGCATATCTATTGCGGTTGCAAAAGAAAATCAATTGCAAGATGCCGGAGCAAAGATGATCCATCTTGCACCTCATACCTCAAGCAATATCATTTCAAAATCGTTAAGCCGTCAAGGCGGTAAGGTAAATTATCGTGGTGAAGTAAGACACGGTCCTGATGCTGCATATGCTAAAAGCAAGGTGGAATGTGATACTTTGATCTTGGATAAATTATCAACTTCTGATACGATACCAACTAACATAAATCAAACAAATACAAGTACTATTGAACATGAGGCAACGGTATCAAAGATATCAGAGGAACAGTTGTTTTATCTAATGTCGCGAGGCCTTTCTTATCAAGAAGCTACAGAAATGATCGTTATGGGCTTTTTGGAGCCATTTACGCGCGAATTACCAATGGAATATGCTGTAGAGCTTAACCAGCTATTAAAGCTAGATATGAGCGAATCTATCGGATAAGGTTTCATTTTGAAACCTTTTTTCCTTAAGCAAAGATTGATTATTTTTGATCAAAGGAGATGTTCTTCATGAAACTAAATAATATGAACAATCGTTTAAAAGATATAATGGCATCAGATAAGTATGAATTAACTCCATATCTTATTGATAGTTCACAGCCAAGACCTTTTGCTTTAATTTTGCCTGGAGGCGGATATGGGGTAATCATGAGCAGCGTAGAAGGTGAACCCTATGCCAAAAAGATCAATGAACAAGGTTACTCTGCTTTTGTTCTAAGGTATGGCATAAAAAAAAGGGCTCATTATCCCATACCTTTAGATGATGTTGCAAAAGCATTGCGTTTTATCCAAAATAATGCAGAAAAATTTAATATTATAAAAGATAATTATGCGTTATGGGGATCAAGTGCTGGTGGTCATTTAGCTGCAATGTTTGCGACAAAGAAGTTGGGATATGAACATTATATGTTGGATAAACCAGCTTGCTTGATATTATGCTATCCTGTAATTAGTGCAATGATGGCGACGCATATTCCTAGCATTGACATGATCATTGGTCTTAACTGGACTCCGCAAAAAAAAGAAATGGTTAGTGTTGAATGTAATATGGATAAAGATTTTCCACCAACATTTATTTGGAATACGCTAGAAGACAATGTGGTTCCTCCAGTAAATAGCGTTATCCTAGCAGAAAAATGTAAATTATTAGATATACCTTGTGAATATCATCAGTTTCCTCATGGTCATCATGGCAAAGGATTGAAAGAAAATAGTGAATGGTTTGAATATGCTATGAAATTTTGGCAAAGATATATGTAAAAAACTTCAGCTTTTAGCTGAAGTTTTTTATAGTTCGTTAATGATGATATTATTTTCTCTATCTGGTCCTACTGATACCAAGGAAATACGCGTATTGGTAAACTCTGCTATAAACTCTAGATATTTACGACAATTTTCTGGCAGTTGATCATATTGACGGATTTTTGTAATATCACACATCCATCCATCGAATTCTTTATATATTGGTTTTGATCTTGCATAATCTGACAAAGAAGCAGGGATGTAGGTATATTCTTTGTTATCTATTTCATAACCAACACATACTTTAATTTTTTCAATATCTGATAAGACGTCAATTTTAGTAACAACAAGATCTGTAAGTCCATTGATGATTGCGGCTTGTTTGACAACACAAAGATCTAACCAACCACATCGACGTGGCCTTCCGGTTGTTGCTCCGAATTCTGCGCCGACCGCTCTAATGTGTTCACCCATATCATCTAGCAATTCACTTACGAAAGGTCCTTCACCAACACGAGTAGAATAGGCTTTTACAACTCCAATGATCGTGTTTAATTTTTGTGGCGCTACTGCAGCTCCTTCACATACTCCAGCACTTGTAGGGCTACTGCTAGTTACATATGGATAGGTTCCATAGTTGATATCCAGCATGTTTGCCTGAGCACCTTCAAATAGTACGTTCTTTCCTTCATCTAAATATTGATTTACCAAGCTAACGCTATCGCAGATCATAGGAAGCAGATCTTGGCGAATCTTAGCAAATTGATTGACCAGAGTATCGTAATCAAACGGTTTTTCATCATATAGTTTGACGATCTGATCATTTTTTATTGCTAAGGTATTTGCTAAACGTTGCTTAAAGATATCAAAATCAACCAAATCACAAACTCGTAGACCTATTCGGGTATACTTATCTGCATAGCAAGGACCAATACCACGTTTGGTAGTTCCAATCTTATTTTTTGCTAATTTTTGCTCTTGTAATTCATCTAATTTAATATGATAAGGCATGATCAAATGTGCCCGATCACTAATTCGTAAATGATCACAATTTAAACCGCGATCTTTTAAGGTTTTAATCTCATCTAATAAAACAAATGGATCAACAACTACTCCAGGACCAATAACGCACAGTGCATCCTTGTTTAAAATGCCTGATGGTAAAAGGTGAAGTATGGATTTTTCACCATTTACGATAACGGTATGTCCTGCATTGTTTCCTCCTTGGAAACGAACGACCATGTCCATCTTTTCACCAAGAACATCGACGATCTTTCCTTTTCCTTCATCGCCCCATTGGGAGCCTACAACTACATATCCAGCCATATATTTTCTCCTAACGCAACTATAATAGCACATTTTTTCATTATTGAATGTATATATTTTGCATTTTTAAGCTTTTTTTATTAAAATGGTTGATGGAAAGAAGGTAAAATATGAGTTGTAATCATGATTGCGCAAATTGTGATAAAAAGCATGAAGATGGGTGCTTTTTAGTTGAACCACATAAAGATAGTTCCATCAAAAAAATTATTGGTATCGTTAGCGGAAAAGGTGGCGTTGGAAAAAGCTTTGTTACTGCTACTTTAGCTAGCATGATGCAAAAACAAGGTTATAATTGTGCTGTGCTAGATGGTGATATTACAGGACCTAGCATGGGCAAAATGTTTGGTATCACCAGCAAAGCGGTAGGAGATGAAACTTGTATCTATCCGGCATATACTAGTAGCGGAATACAAGTGATCAGCACCAATATGTTATTAGAAAAAGATGAGATCCCAGTCATCTGGCGAGGACCGATCATTGCAAATATGGTAAAACAGTTCTATACCGATGTGGTATATAAAGATGTCGATTACATGTTTATCGATATGCCTCCAGGAACAGGAGATGTTCCATTAACGGTATTTCAATCAATTCCTTTAGATGGTATCATTATTGTTACTAGTCCACAAGAATTAGTAAGCATGATCGTAACCAAAGCATATAATATGGCAAAAGAAATGAACATTCCAATTTTAGGAATCATTGAAAACTTTAGTTATGTTGAATGTGATCAATGTCATCATAAGATGTATATCTTTGGAGAAAGCAAGGTAGATGAAGTAAGCAATAAGCTGGATATTCCTGTTTTAGCAAAATTACCAATTAGAACTGATATAACCAAATTGAGTGATATTGGAAAGATTGAATTATCAAATATTCCTGAATTACAAGAAACCATTGAAAAAATAAAAAATATATAATAAGTTCACATTAAATACACTTTAGAACGATATAATATAGCAAAAGAGGATGATCTTATGGCTAGAATATTAATTGTTGATGATGAAGCAAAAATTCGTGAATTGATTAAAAAGTACGCTACATATGAAGGCTATGTCTGTGATGAAGCCAATGATGGCGATATAGCTATCCAAAAATGTGAAATAAATGATTATGATCTTATCATCATGGATGTGATGATGAAAGAAACGAATGGTTTTGAAGCTGTTAAACAAATAAAAGAAAAAAAAGATATTCCTGTCATAATGCTTACAGCGTTAAATGAAGAATATGATAAAATTAGAGGGTTTGACCTAGGAATTGATGATTATGTCGTTAAGCCATTTTCGGTCAAAGAGTTGATGATGAGAATAAATGCCATTTTAAAGCGTACACAAAAAAATAAAAATAGCAATCGTTATCAATACAAAGGACTAGATATTGATTTTTCGGCAAGAATCGTGCAGATTGATCAAAAAAGGATTAAATTATCCTTAAAAGAATATGAGTTGTTAACTTATTTGGTAAATAATAAGGATATAGCGTTGACGCG
>CASGCC010000066.1:8138-9364 GCA_949299585.1 uncultured Bacillota bacterium
TGTTTGGGGATATAACTTTTATGGTGATGATAGGACCTTAGATACACATATAAAACTATTACGTAAAAATTTAGGAGAATACGGTAATTGTATCGTAACCTTAAGAGGGGTAGGATATCGTTTTGAAGAAAACTAAAAAATTACAGCGAAAACTATTACTATATATATTGTTATTCGTTGCAGGACTACTGTTATTTGTATGGTTGTTTGAAATTACATTTTTACAAAGTTTTTATGAAAATACCAAAATAAATGAGATAAAAGATCTGACACCACAGATCATAGAGATCCTTGATGATGAAAGAATGGAGATATATCTTAATAGCTTAGCAAGACAAAATGATGCTTGTATCCGAGTAATCGATCAAAATGCTGATACTTTTGCTTCAAATCGAGCAGGTTGTCAACTAAATAATCTTTCCTATAATGACATATATTATTTATTGGTAAAAGCAAGTGAAAACGGCGGCTCTTATACAGCTTTAGATAACGATAAGCTACTTATCTATGAACCTTTTGTTGGTAATTTATTTATGATCGATAATGATAATGTCAAAAGCATAACATATGCTCAGATCATAGATGAGAATACTTTTGTCTTGATCGAATCAGCTATTACACCGATGGTTACAACCATAAAGACGATACAAACGCAAATCGTATTTATCAGTATTTTTGTGATAATCGCAACATTGTTGCTCGTATCGATCCTTAGTGCTAAAATTGTTAAACCCATTGAAAAGATCGACCAAGCTGCTAAAGACTTAGCTAATGGACGCTATAAAAACGATATGAATGCTAGTTACCGAGAAGCTAATGATCTAAATCAAACATTGGCAAAAGCTGCTGCTGAAATTCAAAAAGCAGATCAAGCTAAACGTGATCTGATATCAAATGTATCTCATGATCTTAGAACACCATTAACTATGATCAGCGGATATGGTGAATTGATGATTGATTTTCCTGAAGAAAAAACGGATGAAAATATCAAGATCATTATTGATGAAACGAAACGGCTTACCAATCTGGTTAATGATCTTTTGGATCTTTCAAAGCTAGAAGATAAAAAGATTAAATTAGTAAAGCAACGTTTTGATTTATCGTCAATGATCAAACATGTTTATGAGAGCTATCAATTATTAGATAAAAAAATTGATCTTACCTTGGAATGCGAAGAAAATGTCTTTGTATTTGGTGATGAACAACGTTTGCAGCAAGTTGTACAT
>CASGCC010000067.1 GCA_949299585.1 uncultured Bacillota bacterium
TACTCCCTGTTTTCGGGGGAGTCCTTTACCTTGTGATGGGAATCCAGAATCAGTGTGCAGTTTTGTCCCGCTTTTTCTGCCTGCAACAGCAAGCGGGGTCTGCATTTCCAGTCGGTACGGCACAATGCCGTCTAATGGCTTTAAAATACCATAAAAAGCGGAAAGTATCCGCAAATGTTCCTGCACATAGCAAAGCGCCTGCGTATGAAATACTTCGGGTGCCATGTACTGAAACTGTATGCCTTGATAGGAAAATAAGGCGCAGGAGAGATTTTTGCTGATGTAATTCATAGGTGCGATCAAGATTTTCATGCCATTAGTATAACATATTTTTAAGCTAAGTTATTTATAAGAAATTATTTGCAAACTTTGATTTTGTTAGATATCATATTTATATGAAGGAGCTCTTTAGAAAATGGAAAGAGAAATTTATGTTATTGGCCACAAAAATCCAGATTGTGACAGCGTGGTCAGTGCCATTGCCTTAGCTCATTTAAAGCAATGTTTAGGTTATAATTGTGCGGCAGGGATCCTTTCTGATATCAATAATGAAACAAGGTATCTGTTGTCGCGTTTTAATTTTGCGATTCCCAAGATGCTTTATAGCGCTAGATGCATGCTGAAGGATATCGAGTACGATCATGCCATCTTGGTTTCTAGCGATATCACGATGAAAGAAGCTTTGGATAAATCGTTATCGATGAAAAACAAAGGCGTCATCGTCATCGATGACAAACAGCATCTGCTTGGTGTTGTGTCGATGAGCGATCTTACCAGCTTATGGACCTTTGATGAAAAGGTCTTGGGTCAATTGATGAGCAAGGTAAAATTTGCCAATATCGTCAAGACCTTGAAGGGTCAGATCTATTATGAGCATCCTAATTTTCATACCAGCGGCAGCATCCAGCTTTTGCCTTCGCTAACCAACAGCATGACCATCGGTCAGGATAGCATCGTTATCGTGGGCAACAATCCTGATGTTCAGCGTAGCATCATCGCTAATGGTGCGAGCTTGATGATCATTGCTGGTGAAGATTGGATCGATGGAGTGACCTTGGAATTAGCTCGCAAGCATGGGGTCAGCGTGATCTATACACCGTTTACGGCGATGAAGGTTAGCCAATTGATCTTTCAGTCTACCAGCATCAAAGAAATCATGACCAATGAGGTCATCAGCTTTAAGGCTAATGAATATGTTGAAGATGTAGTAGCCAAGATGGCCAAAACGCGTTTTCGCATGTATCCGCTGCTAGATGAAGATGATAAGGTCATCGGTTCGATCAGCCGCTATCATCTGTTTAATTATGCAAAAAAGCAATTTATCTTGGTCGATCATAATGAATATGGTCAATCGATCAAAGATCTAGAGTATGGCGAGATCTTAGAAATCGTCGATCATCATCGCTTAGGAGGAATAGAGACCAATGTGCCGATCAGCGTTACTAGCTTGCGCGTTGGCAGCTGTGCCAGCATCATCGCGAAGATGTATCTAGATCATAAGCTTGAATTATCACCGCAAATGGCGGGCATCTTGCTAGGGGCGATCATTAGCGATACCTTGTGCTTAAAATCACCAACCACAGCCGAGCTAGATAAAAAGCTAGCTTCAAGTTTAAGCCAGATGGCGCAAGTTGATATCGATGAATTAGCGCAAGCTATGATCGAAGCAAATGATTCGATCCTGAAGAAAAGTTATCTTGATCTTTTATATAGCGATTTTAAGGAATTTAGACAAGATGGCAAAAAATTTGCGATCGGGCAATGCAGCTGCCGCTTTTATGAAGATTATCAGCAGCTAAAAGCAGGCTTTACTCATTATCTGCAAGAAGTGGCTCAGCATCAAGGCTATGATCTGATCCTTTATATGTTTACCGATCCGCTAGGCAAAGGATCATATTTCTTGAGCGTTGGCAAATATGCCCATATCATCGAAGAGGGTTTTGAAAATATCGATGAAAAGGGCTTTGTCAAAGATGTCATCAGCCGCAAGCAGCAGGTATTGCCGGTCATTGTATCTTTGCTGAAAGAGTAAAAAGTGTTAAAATTGTTAAAACGGTATATAATTTAACAAGAGGTGAAATGATATGTTACATGTAATCGAACATCCGCTGATTACCCATAAATTGGCGATCATGCGGGACAAAAATACGAAGACCAAGGATTTTCGCGAAAACTTGGATGAGATAGCAGGCTTGATGGCTTATGAGATCTGTCGTGATCTGCCAACCGTTGATGTTAAGGTGGAAACGCCGATCACTACCTGCATGACCAAAAAATTAGCTAAAGATATCGTCTTGGTTCCGATCTTAAGGGCGGGCTTAGGCTTGGTCAATGGCATCAGTGCTTTGATCCCTTCTTGTAAGGTAGGATTTATCGGCATGTATCGTGATGAAGAAACCTTATTGCCGCATGAATATTTTGCCAAGTTTCCTATGATGGATGAGGCTACGGTCATGGTATTGGATCCAATGTTAGCTACTGGCGGTAGTGCTGCCGCAGCAATAACCAATATCAAAAAACGAGGAGCCAAAGATATTCGTTTGGTGTGCTTGGTTGGAGCTCCTGAAGGCGTAAAGGCCATCCAGGAAGCCCATCCGGATGTAGATATCTATCTAGCCGCTTTAGATGATCATCTAAATGAAAAAGGCTATATCGTGCCAGGACTTGGCGATGCGGGCGATAGGATCTTTGGTACCAAATGATGAAGACGCTAGTTAAGTTTTTAAATCTAGGCATCGTCATCATCTTATGCCTATTAGCAGGGGTGGCAATTGGTCATTTGGCTGATATGGCATTTAAGTTAGGTGTCGTTGGAAAATTTGTTGGTTTGTTAGCAGGCACTTTGTTAGGCTTGATGTATTTATGGAAGATCGGCAAAGATGGCTGATAAAAAAGATTATCTATATTGCTTGATCATAGGGATCTTTGCAGCGCTCATCGCCTACTTTTTTAACTTTACTTGGGGCAATGGATTGTTGTTAGGGTTAGTTACCGGTTTGTTGCATTATTTGATCATGGCTTATTGTTTGGGCAAATTATTACAAAAACAAAGGTTTTCACCCATCCTTTTTGTATTATATTTTGCAGGCAACATGGGCTTGATGGCTTTAGCTTTGGCTATTAGCTGTTTCTACCCGACCATCTTCAATGTAATTGCTTGTGCCATCGGTTTGATCATGCATAATTTATATATTTATTTACAGGCTTTGATTAGCCGTCAAAAATAGAAAGGGGTGTGGTTATCAGGATATGACGATAGTTATCCAACCAGAGGTATTCTATATCATCGCGGTTACTGCTGTGCTTTGTGTATTTTGCGTCATGTGCAAGCGCGCTATCGAAAAGATGGATTATATGCAAAAACCGCATGGCTTAGGTCATTTTGCCGTAATGATCGTTGAAATGGTCGACAATATGGTTGAATCCAACACCAATAAAAGCAAGGTTAGCAAGCTAGCGCCATATATCGGTTGCCTGGCCATGTACCTGCTGGTATGTAATCTGATCGGCTTGTTGGGACTTACGCAGCCAACGGGCAATTACAGCGTTACCTTGGCGCTGGCGATCATCTCGGTGATCTTAAGAGAAAAAGAAGCGTTGAAGACCAATGGGGTCAAGGGTTATTTTAAAGGCTTATTTGAACCTTTCTTTCCTTTTGTGATCCCCAATTTATTTGGTAAGATCGCACCGTTGGTTTCAATGTCGTTGCGTTTGTTTGGCAATATCTTGAGCGGAACGATCATCATGACCTTGGTATATGCATTTTGCTCGTGGCTGAGCTCTTTGGCTCCGGTGATAGGAGCGTTTAACTTTGTGGGACCAATATTGGCTCCGATCTTGCATGCATATTTTGATGTGTTCTCAGGCTGTATACAAATGTTTATCTTTATTACCTTAACGCAGGTATATATTGGTAATGAGCTTCCAGTGGAAGAAAATAAATAACGATATTAAAGGAGGAAAATTTTATTATGGATATCGGAAGAGGTTTAGTAGCGATTGGCGCAGGTTTAGCGGTCATGACGGGTTTCATGACTGGCTTAGGACAAGGAATAGCAGCAAGCAAGGCCGTAGAAGCCGTAGGTAAAAATCCCGAAGCAGAAGGCAAGATCCGTACGATGTTGATCTTGGGATGTGCCGTTGCCGAAACATGTGCGATCTATGGTATGCTGATTGCTTTCCTATTGATCTTCGTATTCAAATAGGATGATGCATAAGGATTAGGTAAGCAAAGATGGAATTAAGTTTTGATGTTGCAGGACAATTGTTCCCAAATCTTAATACAATGATCATCCAATGGCTTGCTACCGGCGTGTTATTGTTTTTTGTCTATAAATATCTATGGGATCCGGCTAGGGAGTATTTACGCAAAAGAGCGGAATATTCGCAAAGTCAGATCGAAGAAGCTAATCAATTAAAAGCGGAAGCTTCTATGTTGCAAGCTGAAGCTAAGCAGCAGATCAAACAAGCAGCCCAAACAGCAAAAGATATGCTGGAAAATGCTAAGAACGAGGGCTTGCAGATAAAAGATGGCATCGTTAAGCAAGCTAATATCGAAGCAAACCAAAAGCTAGAAGAAGCGCAAAAAGAAATTGCCTATGAAAAGAAACAAATGCAGCAGGAAGTAAAACAAGAAATCGTTGAGGTTGCCCTTGCTGCCTGTGAAAAATTGATCGGAGAAAAAAATCTTGAAGCTCAAGATCGCGAAGATATTCAAGATTTCATCGATAAGATCTAGATGAAAGATACTAGTGCAGCAAGATATGCGCAAGGCTTGTTCGATCTAGCTCTTGAAAGGCAAAAAACAGCTATTTGGCAAAAACAGATGCGTTTGGTAAAAAAAGTATTTAAACAGGATGAAAGCTTTAAGAATTTCTTTATGAACTATCAGATCAGCAAAGATGACAAGAAGGGTGTCTTGCGCCAAGCTTTTGGGGCTAGCATCGATAAGGAAGTTTTAAACTTTTTGTGTTTGTTGGTCGATAAGCATCGGTTAAAAGAGATCATGATGATCGCAAAAAATTTCAATACGCTATGCAATGAAGCAAAAGGCATCAAAGAAGGCATCGTTTATTCTACATATGAACTAAAGGAAGAAGATGTCAAACGTTTAGAAAGTGCCATATCAGCTAAATTGCAAAATCAGGTGGAATTGGAGAATCAGGTCGATAAGCATTTGATCAGCGGGATCAAGGTCATCATCGATGATATGGTCATAGATGATTCGATGCGTTATAAGATCGATACGTTAAAAGAAACATTGTTGAAAGATGTAAGGTGATGTTATGGATGTAAAACCTACAGAAATTAGTGCTCTGATCAAAGAGCAGATCAAAAATTATGAGTTAAAGATGGAAATGGCCGATGTGGGTTATGTCATCAGCGTTGGTGATGGCATTGCCTTGGTGCAAGGCTTGGATAATTGTATGTCTGGTGAGTTGTTGCTGTTTCCTAATGATATATATGGCATGGCATTGAATCTGGAAGAAGATCATGTTGGTGTCGTATTGCTTGGTGATGATACCAAGATCAAAGAAAATGATGAAGTGCGCCGCACCAACCGTATCGTGGAAGTGCCGGTCGGTGATGGCATGCTAGGGCGGGTCGTAAATGCCTTAGGCCAACCAATTGATGGTCAAGGATCGATCAGTTATCAAAAAACCCGGCCGATCGAAAGAGTGGCACCTGGGGTCATGACCCGAAAAGGCGTTTGTCAGCCGTTGATGACCGGCTTGAAGATCATCGATTCGATGATCCCGATCGGTAAAGGTCAACGTGAATTGATCATCGGCGATCGTCAGACCGGAAAGACAGCGATCGCGATCGATACGATCATCAATCAAAAAGGCCAAAATGTTAATTGTATCTATGTTGCGATCGGGCAAAAAGCTAGTACGGTTGCGCAGATCGTAGAAAAATTACGTTTGCATGAAGCAATGAACTATACGACCATCGTAGTAGCTAGCGCTAGTGAAAGCGCGCCACTGCAGTATGTTGCGCCATATGCTGGCTGTGCGATCGGCGAGGAATGGATGGAACAAGGCAAAGATGTCTTGATCATTTATGATGATCTTAGCAAGCATGCGGTAGCTTATCGTACGATGAGCTTGTTATTAAGAAGGCCTCCAGGACGTGAAGCATATCCTGGTGATGTTTTCTATTTGCATTCACGCTTATTAGAAAGAGCGGCAAAATTAAATGATGAACTGGGTGGGGGCAGCTTAACAGCCTTACCGATCGTTGAGACCCAGGCGGGCGACATTAGTGCCTACATTCCAACCAATGTAATCTCGATCACTGATGGCCAGATCTTCTTGCAAAGCGAATTGTTTAATTCCGGTGTTAGACCAGCTGTTGATTCAGGGTTAAGCGTATCTCGTGTTGGTAGCGCCGCGCAAACCAAGGCCATGAAAAGCGTCAGTGGATCATTGAAACTAGAATTGGCTCAATATAATGAATTATTATCATTTGCGCAGTTTGGCTCTGACTTGGATAGTGCGACCAAGGCTTCGATCGATAAAGGGGCAAGGCTACAGGAATTGTTGAAACAGCCACAATATAGCCCGATGAGCATGTGCGATCAGGTCATCAGCTTGTTTGCAGCCAAAAATGGTCATTTGAAGACGATCAAGGTGGAAGATATCCGTAGCTTTGAAAAGCATTTGTTAAAATATGTAAAGACCAACGGTGATGATGTATATCAAACGATCAGCGACGAAAAGATCATTTCCGCGCAAACATCTGAAAAGCTAAACGAGCTGTGTGCCAAAGCCGCAGCTGAATTCAGCTTGCTGCATGGTGAGTGATCATGGCACAGTCGAAACAAGCGATCAAAAGTCGGATCCGTTCGATCAATGCGACCAAGAAGATCACCAGTGCCATGGAGCTGATTGCCAATGTTAAATTACAGAAGCATCGCAATCTTATGAGCAAGAATGCCGAATATACGCTGATGCTGAAAAATACCTTAGGTAATATCATTGCGAATAATCCGGATATTGAAAATAAGTTCATCATGAAAAATGATGTACAAGATGAACTATTATTTGTGATCACTAGCGATATGGGACTTTGCGGTGGCTATAATATGAATCTGATGAAGCATGAAGCTTTAGCGCAAGCTGCGCAGATCATCGTGATCGGTACGCATCAATATCATTGGCTGACCAGCAGGAATTATCCGGTGATCAATGAAATGTGTAGCAGCGATGATATCAATTTTCATTGTGTTAAAAGATTGGCGGAAATGGCAGTTGCAAAATATTTGGATAAGCAGATCGGTAAGGTGAGCGTGCTATATACCAAATTTGTCAATACCGTTAGTTTTCAAGTTGAAAAGGTGGAGATCCTGCCATTGAAACCAAGCGATGATTATGAAAAGATCGATCAGGAAACTTTGTTTGAACCAAGCGCTAATGCGATCTTGGATGAGTTGATCCCGATGATGATCAATAATCTGTTATACAATTTATTATTAGAAAGCAAGACCAGCGAACAAGCTTCACGTCGTTTGGCAATGGAAAACGCTACTGATAATGCGACCGAACTGAATGATAAGCTGGTATTAGCTTACAATCAGGCTCGTCAAAGCGCTATTACCCAAGAAATTACGGAAATCGTAAGCGGGGCAGATGCAGCTTGATAAAAAGGAGTGAATGAAGATGAATGAAGGAAGAGTAACCCAGGTCATCGGACCAGTTGTTGATATTCGCTTTGAAGGCGAACTGCCGGCTTTGCGTAATGCCGTAGAGATCGTCAGGCCTAATGGTAATCTGGTCGTAGAAGTTGAACAGCATTTAGGCGATGATGTCGTAAGATGCATCGCAATGGATTCAACTGATGGTTTGGTGCGGAATATGAAAGCTATCGATACCCAGGCAGCGATCAAGGTACCGGTAGGTAAAGAAGTTTTGGGAAGGATGTTCAATGTCTTAGGACATAAGATCGATGGCTTGCCGGCTTTAGAAAATGTCAAAAGAATGCCGATCCATCGGGATGCTCCGACTTTTGAACAACAAAAGACCAAGTCAATTCTTTGGATGCTAAGATTTAGCTTCAATAAT
>CASGCC010000068.1 GCA_949299585.1 uncultured Bacillota bacterium
CTCTGGGAATTCCATTGATTCTAAGATAACTGGGTTATTCATATCACACAATGTATCTCCAGTAGTTACTTCTTTTAATCCTACAGCAGCTGCAATATCACCAGCATATACTTTATCTATATCTTCTCTGTGATTTGAGTGCATTTGTAAGATTCTTCCGATTCTTTCTTTTTTATCTTTATTAGAGTTTAATACAGTAGAACCTGATTCTAATGTACCAGAATATACTCTAAAGAAACATAATTTTCCAACAAATGGGTCTGTTGCAATTTTAAATGCTAATGCTGCAAATGGTTCTGTATCAGAAGTCTTTCTTTCTGTTTCATTACCATCTAAATCAACACCTTTGATATGTGGAATATCTAATGGTGATGGCATATAATCAACAATATTGTTCAATAACTCTTGAACACCTTTGTTTTTATATGAAGAAGCAAGACCTATGACATAATAGGCTTTTTTTATGCCTTAGGAGGTTATATATGTATTTTAATGAATCCGCTCAAGATGTCTTAAAACAGCTTGAAAGTGATGAAAGCAAGGGGCTGAGCCAACAACAAGCCCAAAAGAATTTAGCTAGATATGGCTATAATGAATTGGTAGAACAAAAAAAGCAGCCTTTATGGTTACGCTTTTTATTGCAATTTAGCGATCCGCTGATCATCTTATTGATCATTGCTGCTATCGTTTCGATCATTGTCGATCCAGCGGAATGGGTAGAAAGCTTGATCATCTTTATCGTAGTGATGCTAAATGCCGCACTGGGAACCTTTCAGGAGTACAGCGCTGAAAAGTCTTTGGAATCTTTGAAAAGATTAAGCGCACCTAATGCTAAGGTAATTCGCGATGGTGAACGTTTGACGATACCTAGCCGGGAGCTAACGGTTGGCGATGTGGTGATCATCGAAGCCGGAGATTATGTTCCAAGCGATGGACGTATCATCGAATCGTTTAATCTACAGATCGATGAATCGAGCTTGACCGGTGAATCGGTGCCAGTCAATAAGAAAACGATTAAGATCGATGCTGATGATGTAGCTTTAGGCGATCGTAAGAACATGGCCTATGCCAGCACAGTATGTACATATGGCCGAGGTAAGATGGTCGTTACTAGCGTGGGCATGAACAATGAAGTAGGAAAGATCGCTACGATGCTGCAGGCTTCAAGCAATGAGATGACCCCACTGCAGATTCGTTTGAATCAATTGTCAAAGATCATCGGTATCATGTGCGTGGTTATCTGTATCATCGTTTTTGGCTTGGAATGGATGGAAGGCCAAGATATGTTAGAAGCCTTCAAGACTGCGGTTGCTTTAGCGGTTGCTGCTATTCCTGAAGGTTTGGCAACGGTAGTAACGATCGTCCTGTCGATCGGAGTTACCAAGATGGTCAAACAAAATGCCATCATTCGTAAGCTGCCAGCAGTTGAGACCTTAGGCTGTGCTAGCGTCGTATGTTCAGATAAGACCGGAACCTTGACCCAAAATAAGATGACGGTCGTTGAAACTTATTTACCAAACCAAGGCTTAAGATCATTTGATGAAAAAACGCCAAAAGATCAATCATTGGTTGAGCTATTGCGTTATTTTACCCTTTGTACCGATGCTGAATTAAAAGTTAGCGACGGCAAGATCGAGCTATTTGGCGATCCAACCGAAACGGCCATGGTCGCTGCTAGCTATATCTTACAAGAAACCAAAGAAGAATTAGCTTTAAGATATAAACGTACCAAAGAATTAGCTTTTGATTCTGATCGTAAGATGATGACCGTTTTCTATGAGTGTGAGGATGGCATTTATTCCTTTACCAAAGGTGCACCTGATGCGATCTTCAAACGCAGCACCAATGTAGTTCCTGCAGATAATGAAGCTTATGAAAAGATGGCTGATAAGGCGCTGCGGGTCTTAGCAGTAGGCGTTAGGAAGTGGGAAAGCTATCCTATAGATATTACCAGTGACACGGTTGAACAAGATCTAACTTTTATGGGCTTGATCGGTATGATCGATCCTCCGCGCTTAGAAGTAAAAGATGCCATCGTACAAGCTAAAAAAGGTGGTATCCGAACGATCATGATCACGGGTGACCATGTGACAACAGCTAAGGCCATTGCCCGTGATCTAGGTATATTAGATGATGGGCAGAGTGCTATTACCGGTCAGATGTTAAACGAAATGGATGATCAAGCTTTAGATCAGCAGATCGAAAAGATCAGCGTATATGCTAGGGTTTCACCTGAACATAAGGTCCGCATCGTCAAGGCATGGCAAAGAAAAGGTCAGGTCGTTGCGATGACCGGCGATGGGGTAAATGATAGTCCGGCTTTAAAAACTGCCGATATCGGCTGTGCCATGGGCATTACTGGTACGGATGTCAGCAAGAATGCTTCTGATATGATCCTTACCGATGATAATTTTGCGACGATCATCCATGCGGTAAAACAAGGCCGTGGGGTCTATCGTAATATCAAAAAAGATGTTCAGTTTCTATTGTCGAGCAATATCGGGGAAGTGCTTACCATTTTCTTGGCTAGCTTGATGGGCTTATTTGGCCATACGGTAGGCGTACCATTGGCTTCGATCCATCTATTGTGGGTCAATCTGATAACGGATACCTTACCAGCATTTGCTTTGGGAATGGAATCGGTTGATGATGATATCATGTTAGAAAAACCACGTCCTAAAGATGAAGGCTTTTTCGCGCATGGTTTAGGCTTGACCATTGGCTGGCAGGGTGTCATGATCGGTTTGCTGACCCTTGCTTCTTACTTGTATGGTAATGCGCATAGCCATGAGCTAGGACAAACGATGGCATTCTTTACCTTGTCGATGTCACAGCTGTTCCATGCTTTTAATATCAAGAGCGAACATAGCATCCTGCATCGTACGATCGTAAATAATAAATATCTGCTTGGTTCCTTTGTTATCGGAGCATTATTAAATGTTATCGTAATGTATACTCCAATGAACCAGATCTTTACCCTAGTGCCATTGTATGGCAATTATCTGATCGTTGCTTTGAGCTTAAGCTTTGCACCGATCGTTATCGTTGAAATTGCAAAATTAATCAAAAGGGTCTTGACTAAATAGTCAAGGCCCTTTATTTGGCAGCACAAAACGTTGCTAATTCTTTTTTGCCCTTTGCGGTAAGATAGGGATACAGAACATCCCAATGGATCCGCATGAATACTTCTTTGGGTACCAAAGGGTAATTGGTATCATGATCTAATTCACGGACCCATTCAAGATGCGCTAGCATGATCATCGTGATAAGCGAAACGATGATATCATGGGATAGTTCTAAAGTAAAATAATCATCTTGCTGCAAGGATTCGATGGCTGCAATCAAAAGCTGTTTTTGTCTTAATACATTTTTTTGATTATCTTGAGCTAGCAAATTATCGATCGTAGCTAGTTCGCTGTTGGTAAAGAAAAAGCGATTATCGATCAAGCTATTCAGCATTTCGTTGAAGATGCTATCAAGATCTTTGATCGAAGATACAGATATGGCCGTATGCAAAAGCTTATTATCATTTAATAAAGCCTTGAAGATATCTTCTTTTTTATTGAAATGATAAGTAAGATTGCCAACACTGATATCAAGCTTAGCAGCAAGGCTGCGCATGGAAACCTGCTGATAACCTTTTTCGTTGAACATGGTCCTAGCACAATTCAAGATTTCTTGTTTAGTGATCATCTTGTTTCCTCCTTAGATTATCATACTAAATATTGACAAATAGTACAAGTGTGCTAAAATATGAACGTAAAAATAGTACAAATGTACTAACGGAGGGAAAATGAAAAAATTATTTGCTTTATGCTTAAGCGTTTTATTGTTGGCAGGATGCAGCAGTACAACTGATGCAACCGAAGAACAAACAAGTGCTCCTACAAGTACGGCACCGCAAACTACTGCTGCTAGTGAAGAGGTCATCGTTGCTGATACCTTTACATCTGCTAGCTTGACCAGAACCGTGCTTAGCGATGCTGATCTAAGTGCAGCTTATGAAAATTTGGCCGCTATTTCCAATGATCTAGCAACTTTAGCTATTTCACAAGAAGAAGGATATGCTGAACCTGAAAGCAAGCTAGCACAAGTAATGAGCGTTAATCCTGATGGTTCGATCGCCATGAGCACGATCCATGCTTGGAAAGTAGATCCTGAAACGCAAACGATTACCGTCGTAATGACCGATGGACAGACTATTTCTAACTTAGTTGAACTAGGTAAACGCGGTTCGATATTGGTACATGGTGATATGTACTACAATATGCATGTCGAAACAGCTGATATCATCAAATTAGATTATAGCGATGAAGCTTATGAAAATGGTGAATTCAATATGTCATATTCAGGCAAGGATAATCAGCTATGTGAATATACCGTTACTTTTGATATCTTAACGATCGAAAGCACTCCATTATACGTGTTTGACTAAATGCAGAAAATGACCTTTAATGGTCATTTTTGCTTTTTTAAATTGAATTTTATGCGGTTAAGATGATATAATACCAAAGTAAAGCGTTATAACTAAAGAAGTAGTAGTAAGCAATTTCTGACATATCAGCGAAAGATACATCATGGTGCAAGTATCTATGTTCATATGCTTATGAATTCATCTTTATAGTGGGACCAATCATCCTCGGCTACTGCCGTTATCCAGTTAATTAAGGTGTATCTTCAGCATGCTGAAGATAAATCAGGATGGTACCGCGTAATTTAGTTATCATTGCGTTCCTGTAGATAGGAACGCATTTTTTTATGGGAGGATAAGATGGAAAAAGTTCAGCAAGTTAAAAATGAAGGCTTAACGGCCATCGAAGCCTGTGAAAGCTTGGAACAGCTAAATCAGGTAAGAATTGATTATTTAAGCAAAAAAGGTCATGTTCAAGGCTTGATGTCCTTGATGAAAGATCTATCAAAAGAAGAAAAACCAGCTTTTGGCCAAGAAGTAAATGATTGTAAGCAAGCTTTGACGCAAGCTTTGGAACAAAAGATGGGCGTGCTGCAAGAAGCTGCTTTAAAAGCCAAATTAGCTCAAGAAAAAATTGATATCAGCGTTGCTGGTCATAAACCTATCATCGGAACGGTACATCCATTGATGATGATCCAGCAAGAATTGGAAGATTTATTTGTAGGAATGGGCTATAGCGTAGCTGAAGGCCCAGAAATGGAATTAGATCTGTATAACTTTGAAAGGGCTAATCTACCTAAGGATCACCCTGCAAGGGATATGCAGGATACCTTCTATATCACGCCAACGACTTTGTTGCGTACTCATACTACCGCTATTCAGATGCGGGTATTGGAACAAGCCAAAGGTCAGCTACCAATCAAATTGATCTGTCCAGGTAAAGTTTATCGCCGCGATGATGATGATGCGACCCATTCACATCAATTCATGCAGATGGAAGGCTTGGTCGTAGGTGAAAATATTACCTTGACCGATCTAAAAGGAACCTTAAGTTTCTTTGCGAAAAAAATGTTTGGCGAAGATCGTGAAATCAGATTTAGACCAAGCTATTTCCCATTTACAGAACCAAGCGTTGAAGTTGATGTAACCTGCCATATGTGCGGGGGCAAAGGCTGCAATGTATGTAAGCAAACGGGCTGGATCGAGATCTTAGGAGCAGGAATGGTACATCCAAATGTGTTGGAAATGTCAGGCTTTGATAGCAGCAAGTGCAGTGGTTTTGCGTTTGGCATCGGTCTGGAGAGAGTTGCAATGCTTAAATATGGCATTGATGATATCCGCAACTTCTATACCAATGATGTTCGATTCTTAAAGAACTTTAATCGTTTTGACTAGGAGGCAATAAACATGAAGATAAGTTATAACTGGCTAAAGCAATATATCAATTTAGATGATGTCATGCCCAATGAATTGGCTCAAAAGCTGACAACGGCAGGCATCGAGATCGAGGCAGTAGAACCATTTGTTAAAGGAACGAATCTTGTGATTGCCAAGGTCGAAGCGTGTGAAGATCATCCTGATAGCGATCATTTGCATATAACAAAGGTCAATGATGGCACTAATGTATATCAGGTCGTCTGCGGAGCACCAAATGTCAAAGCAGGCATCAAGGTCATCTTTGCGCGCAGCGGAGCAAAATTACCTGGCGGAACGATCAAGAAAACAACGGTCCGCGGTGCCGAATCCAATGGCATGATCTGTGCTTTATTTGAATTAGGCGTAGATAAAAAGTTTCTGCGAGAAGATCAGATAAATGGTATCGAGATCTTAGGCGATGATGCTGTTGTTGGCGAAGATCCTATTAAATATCTTGGCTTGGATGATGTGGTCCTTGATGCTTCATTGACCCCAAATCGTGCTGATCTTTTGGGAATGTGGGCCTTAGCTAAAGAAGTTGGTGCTGTTTTACGTAAAGAGGTCCATCTTCCTAAGTGTCCAGACTCAGCTTTGATCAATGAACCAACGCACTTTCATCTAGCAAGTGAAACGACTAAATGTCCATACTTTTTAGGAAAGGTCGTTAATAAGGTCGTAGTAAAACCTAGTCCTAAGTGGATGCAGGATCAGCTGCATGCTGCAGGTATCAAGGCTATCAACAATGTTGTCGATATCAGTAACTATGCCATGCTAGAAACCGGTCAGCCTTTGCATTTTTATAATTTAGCAAAATTAGCTAATCAAGATATCGTGGTAAAAGATAATATCGAAATGTCTTTAACGGCCTTAGATGGCATCAGCTATGATGTGCATAAAGATGATATCGTTATCACGACCAACGGGGTGCCTACCGGATTAGCAGGGATCATGGGCGGCGACGACAGCAAGATCGATGAAGAAACGACCAGTATCTTTATCGAAGCTGCGCATTTCAATGATGTAGCTATCCGTAATACGGCACGACGCCTTGGCCTATCTACCGAAGCAGCAACACGTTTTATCAAAGGCATCGAACCAATGGCAGCCAAAAAAGCTGTTGATCGCTGCGTACAGCTGTTAAGTGAATTAGCGGATGCTGAAGGTTTTGAAGCCAATGTTGAAGCCGGAAGCAACGACTATGAACCAATCATCGTAAAAGAAACCTTGCAGCACTGCAATCAACTTTTAGGAACGAATTTTACTGCTCAGCAAGTTGAAGAGGTCTTAAACGCGCTAGACTTTAAGGTAAAAAGAGAAGATGATGAATTCATATGCCATATTCCAAGCTATCGAACAGATATCAAGATCGCTCAAGATATCGATGAAGAAGTTATCCGTTTATTAGGTTATGATGATCTAAAAGAAACCTTACCGCAAATGAGCGCAACCGTAGGTGCATTAGATCCACGCCAAAAACTACGTCGTATGATCAAGGATACCTTGGTTGGTATGGGCTTAAATGAAATCGTGACTTATACCTTGACCAAAAGTGAACATATGGAAGATACGATCATGCCATTTGGCGAATACGTACAGGTAATGTCACCATTAAGCGAAGATCGCCGTTATATGCGTTCAAGCTTGATGGCAAGCGTTTTAAGCTGTATTGCCTATAATCAAAATCGTCAATCAGCAAATAATAATCTATTTGAAATCAGTACGGTAACCACCCAAGATAAGGTACAAGAGCGTTTAGCCATTTGCTTGAACGGTCATCTTCAACATGATCGTTTGCATCAAGTAGCGATCAAGAGCGATTTCTATACCCTAAAAGGTATCATTTATGATATCCTTGAACGCTATGGTTTCAATGAATCACGGATCATGATCAAGGAAAATAACATCGATACCACGCATTTCCATCCATACCGCAGCGCTTGCGTATATATCGGTAAGGATCTGCTTGGTATATTTGGTGATGTCCATCCAAGCTATGCTGCAAAGATGGATGTTCAAAACTGTGTATATGCTGAATTGTTGTTAGATGTCATCCTAAATAACAAGGTATCAAAGGTACGCTTTGTACCATTAGATAAATATCCAAGCGTATCACGGGATATTGCCTTAGTAGTTAAAGAAGATGTCCAAGT
>CASGCC010000069.1 GCA_949299585.1 uncultured Bacillota bacterium
ATAGGCAAACCAAAGATCAATGGTTCATTGATATTGAATAAGCCTGGTGCTGCTCCTAATTTAGCAATTTCCATCTGCTGAGAATCTTTACGTGCAACCAAGAAGATGGCAACGATCATTCCTAAGGTAGCCCCTGAACCACCAGTATTACCAAATGCATCATTGATACCCGCCCAAGTGATAGGGAAAGGACAACCAATTGTCGTTCCATGCAAGCCATAGTATTCTAGGTTAGCAACCCCAGCTTCGGCAAACATAACCGTACGCAAGGCACTCATGGTATTTGGACCATGGATACCTAATACCCATAAGAATTGTTGAACGATGGCAAAGATCAAGATCGTTACGATATTTCCACCTAAATTTGATAATGGTGCTTGAATTGCAGAATAGATGACAACCTGAATACCACCTTCTGAGAATAATGATAATAGATAGTTAACAACCGAACCACCGGCTAAAACGATCATGATCGGGATCAACAAATTAAATGATTGTGATACTGCAGGTGGCACCGCATCTGGCATCTTAATTACTAACTTTTTATTTCGTTGCAAACGTGGCAACAATTCGCCAACGCATAAACCAATCAACAAGGCAACGAATAGTCCCTGCGCTCCAAGATAACTAGTTGACAAAGCGCCCGAACCATCAGCAGCAGTAACATATGGGGGATACATGATAAAGAAAACACCTAAGGCCGTAATAGCTGATAAAACCTTATCCCCTTTATTTTCTTCAGCTAATTTATATGCGGTCAAAAATACGATGATTATTGACATGATGTTGGCTGTACCATTAAGTACTGGAGACAAGATAGCTTGGAAATCAGCTAAATTAGGGATCAGATCACCTAAATGCAAGATCTTAGCGATGAAGCCATCAGGTGAAAGGATCGCATAATTGATCAAGGTAATGATCGAACCAGCCAAAGTCATAGGAAATGCCAAGGTAAATGCATCACGTACAGCTGCAACATGGCGCTGACCATTAACTTTTGCTGCAATAGGTACCAGCGTATTTTCCATCTTTTGCTGCATGGTATCCATAAAACTCATAAATTTTTTCCTCCTTATAAGATTGCTGTTGGCCAAAGCAATAAGTCAAAGATTTCTTTGAACACCATCATTGTAATGTAAGCGATTGCAGGTGTAAACCCTTTCAAAGCGTAAAAAAACAGCGAATGGTCCGCTGTTAAATGTTACTAAAATGTTACATCCTGTGACATTTTTTCATATACTAATTGCGATAGCTTCTCCAAGATATAAATAGCTGGTATTTGAGAAGTCATATCAAAAAGATCTTTTATCCTTTGTACCTTGATATTATAGATCAAAGCATAATCAGCCAGCTGAGCCAAGGCACTATCCTGATTGGCACTAATTACGATGATCGGAATCTGACTTTTCATAAAGTTTTCCGCTTGGATGATCATTTCTTTGGTATCCCCAGAAATGCTCATAAATATCACGATTATATTTTTGGGCAAAGTTTCATAATTATAAAAAGGATCGTTGATATATAAGGCAAACTTCCCTTTATTAGAAAAACATCTTGCGCCATAGGAAGCTATGCCACCAGAATTGCCAATTCCTTGAAAAAGGATAAAATCATAATCTGCTAGCATTTCTGCCACCTCATCCATTTTTTCTTTAAAATAAGGTTTTTCCATCTGCATGATACTGGCAATGATCTCATTGGCTTGGTAATCAAATACCTCCTTTTCTTGTTGTTGACAAGCCAGTTGAAATTCTTTGTATGAAGAAAATCCTAGTTTCTGGATATAGCGCATGATCGTAGCGCTGGATACTTCACAAGCTTTTGCGAGCTGACGGATATTCATATATCCTGCTTTATCATGATTAAGCTGTACATACTGAAAGACCTGTTTTTCTTTCTTGTTTAAACTTGCAAATTGTTCTTTGGTAATCATATCTATATTATAATTCTAAAAACCAATAGCTTCAATTATATGCTATGATTATTAATAGGAATAGGTAATTATTATGGATTTTGAAAAACGCTTGAAAATGATCGACAAAAATCTAAAAGCTTTGCCTTTGCATGATATCAGCTATCTAACCTATATTTTAGAAGATATCTTATATAACAACGAGACCAAAGCCAATTTATATCTAAGCAATTATTTAAATGATCTCATCTTTCATCACTATGATGATCCTGAAACCAATATTTTTTATAATGAATATAAAAACAGCAAAGATCTCGAATACGCTTTAGATATCGCGCAAAAATATCTGGCATTATATAATTTTTACGCTGCCTATAACATCTGTAATTCCTTTATCTTGCATCTAGAAAAAAACCATGCTTTCATCAACGATGAAAACACCCATTATTTGGTAAAGGCTGCTGCTAAAAAGTTCATCGCTTATCCAAAGCCCCCGCTATTTGCCGATGATGCTGCCCAGATAATCGTTAACCAGCAATTGGATATGCTTTATTATATCCATGGCATCTGCTTATATATGCTAAACGATAACCAGCGTGCGCAGCAATCATTAGCCAAAGCTTACCTTTACGATCCAGCCGATCTGGATATCGTCATCATGTATATCGAGATCTTAACTTTAAATAATGATATCGATCATGCCTTATGGCTGATAAAAGCTTATTTACCTTTAGCATATAAACCACAATATCTTTGCGCTTTGCTGCAATTAGCCGGATATTGTTATATCCAGCATCACGATATCGTCGGTGCTACCACTTGCTTTTTCACAAGCTTATCTTATGCTGGAAAACATAAAAAACAAATCAAACAAAAGATCGATAACATCAATAAGCAAAAAATGAGCAAGCCAAATAAAAGAATCCTGTTGCAGCAGTTAAACAAGCTGCAGCTAGAATTACCTCAAGCCCATAATTTTCAGCAGCTTATCAAATTTGCTTTAAAAAAGACAGATAGCAACCCCTATCTATCACAAAATATCTTTCAACAGTTAAACCATCTTTTCCCACATCATTTTGACATGCAACTGCAATTGATAGCAAAGTTCATCGAAAATCATGATCCGATCAATCTAGATCTAGAAGATCTAGATGATAGTGCTTTTTTAGATAATCAACTGCTAGAACGGCTTATCTTCTGGGCCCTAGAGCGGCCAAGCCAAGAAAATAATTTTAAGGTCTTCTACGCCTTAGGCAAATCCCAGCTATATCTATTGGGCACCCCTGCTTCTTCAGCTGAAGATCCTGAACCATTATTAGCAGCTTTAGAAGATGGGTCACGCGAAATCAGCCTATTTACCGATGAGCATGACATAGATATGATCATTGCCTGCTGTGATAACATCTATACCAAACAAAAAATTAATTTTTTGCAAGTTATCCAGATGTTTCACAATCCATCTTATAATATCTCGCAAATTGCGATCAATCCGACCTTACAAAATGAGATCATCATTGATGAACATTCCCTGACGATCATTCAGGATATGATCGATGAGCATGACAATCATATACTAAGCTAAAAAAAGATTTTCTATCTGCTACGATAGAAAATCCTTTTTTTATTCACCAACTAACATCTTGTATAATTCGCCATATAAATTAGCGCTTTGCTGCCAGCTGACATCACTATTCATGGCATTGGCAACCAACTGTTTCCAGCCATCTTGATTGTAATAATATTGTTCGCTGGCCCATCTGATCGTATACATCATATCATTTGGATTCTTGCTCCAGAAACTGAAACCATTTCCTTCACCGGTATATTGATTGAATGGATGTACCGTATCTTTCAAACCGCCGGTTTCTCTAACCAGTGGCAACGCACCATAATGCATGGCGATCAATTGCCCAATTCCGCATGGTTCATAGATCGAAGGCATCAAGAACAGATCGCTAGCCGCATAGATGCGATGTGCCAATTCTTCATTGTATCCGCAATAATATACAGCTTTGCCTTTATAATTTGCTTCCAACCATTTGAAGGCATTTTCCGCATCGGTCTCTCCGGTACCCAAGATGCAAAACTGCACATCTAAAGACATGATCTCATTCATCTTTTCCGTAATCAGATATACGCCCTTTTGATTGGTCAAACGACTAACCAAGCCGATCAGCATGACATCATCGCGTACCTCTAAGCCCAGCTCTTCCTGCAAGGTTTTTTTGTTAGCTTTTTTGCCAGCCTTCCAGTTTTTCAAGGTATAGTTTTTAGCTAAAAGCTTATCCGTCTTTGGATTCCATTCATCGATATTGATACCGTTGACGATGCCCCATAGATCATCGTGACGATAGCGTAATACTTCATCCATCTTTTCACCATATTCACTAGTTAAGATCTCATGAGAATATGTAGGTGATACGGTCGTGATCTTATCAGCATAAACTAATCCAGCTTTCATGAAGCTGATGCCTGAATCAAATTTGACCGAGCCATTGTCATAGAAATAATGATCTAAGCCTAAACATGTTGTCAATACCGATTCAGGGAAATTACCTTGGAATGCTAGATTATGGATCGTATAAACATGTTTGATCTTTTCAAATCGCCAATCAGAACCATATAAAGCATGGGTCATCAAAGGAATCATACCGGTATGCCAATCATGAGTATGAATGATATCAGGGTACCAATCGATATGATACAACAATTCAAGCACGGCTTTTTGGAAATAAGAGAAACGTTCGCCATCATCAGCATAACCATATAGCTGCTCTCTTTCAAAATAGCCTTGATGTTCAACAAAATAATACATGATACCATCAACATCACATTGATAATAATTAGCCGGTTGATTGATCCAACCGCTATGGATCTGACGGGTACCAATGTAGGTAAGCTTGCCATGGTCCTTCTCTGCGATCTTACGATATAAAGGAATTACGACCCTCACCTCATAATTGCAGGCATACAATGCCTTAGGCAAAGAACCAACGACATCAGCAAGGCCGCCACTTTTGATAAAAGGCAATCCTTCACTTGCTACGAATAATACTGTTTTCATATTACACCCCTAGATACGGTCGCGACGTTTTACATAAACCGGTTCGTCATCCGTACCTTCTAATTTCTTAACATGATGGATGATAGCATATTTATCGACCACCACATGATCCAATTGCGCATTTTCACTGATATAAGCTCCTGGTAAAACTACGCTATTTTTAACGACAGCACCTTTTTTAACCGTTACATTACGACATAAAACGCTGTTTTCAACCGTTCCTTCAATGAAACAGCCATTAGCGATCGCACTGCCTTTAACTACACAACCTGGATAAAAATGCGTAGGCGCAGAGTCATTGGTCATCGTATGGATAGGCCAATCTTTTTTAAAGATCGTCTTAGCATTGCTTAGATTTGCCATTTCCATATTAGCTTTGAAGTATGCTTTCAAAGAGTTGATACATGCAACATAGCTCTTTACGGCATAGCCTCTGATCGTATATTCATTGATAACTTCGCGCAAGATATCTTTGAACCAATACAACGAACTAGTAGCAGCAGCCCGTTTTACTAGATCGATAAATAATTTACGGCTCATGATATAGCATTCTAAAGAAATGTTGCGGTTCTTATATTTTCCGCGGTTCTTTTCGAAGCCGATGACCTTCTTGGTCTCATCAAACTGTACGGTCTCACAGCCGATAAATTCTTCTTTAGCATTATCAGTAGCTTTATAAAGCAAGGTAATATCATCACCACTGTTGATATGGCTTTCCAACACTTGGCTAAAATCGATCTGATAGATGAAATAGCTTGGTGCTACGACCACATAACCTTTATCGCTTTCCTCGATAAATTCCATGTTTTTCATGAAGTTATTTACATCATGATTATAAACATCGCTTATTGGCTTTTTCTCACCATTAAGGATATGCAAATTACCACGTTTAGAATTGATATTATAGTGCTGACCTGTACCTAGGTGTTCGATCAAGCTACGTGGTTTTTCTTTACAATATACCTGAATATCGCTGATACCCGAATTGGTCATATTGCTTAAAACAAAGTCAATTACACGATAACGTCCCAAGAAACCAAAAGCCGGAATTGGACGATAATCCCCTAATCCTTCTACGCTAGCAGTAGGATCTTCAAAATTAACGATTCCTAATACTTTATTACTCATATTCATCCACCTACTCTACAACTTTCTTCGCAACAAGCTCGATATGCTCGCTGTCTTTCTTGCCGACACTGACACCTTCTTTGATCTCTACCCCTTCAGCAACGATACAACGGGTAACGGTAGCATTTTTACCGATTACAGCGTTAGGCATGATCACGCTGTCGATGACCTTAGCACCTTCAGCAATCTTGGCATTAGTGAAAATAACTGAGTTCTTAACAGTTCCATCTACCACGCATCCTTGATTGATATATGCATTATCGATGGTTGCGTTCTCTCCAATATATTGTGGAAGAACATTGACATCTTCCGTATAGATCTTCCATCCTGAATCAGATAGATCTAATTCATTATTAGGATCCAATAGATCCATATTTGCTTCCCACAAGCTATCGATCGTACCTACGTCCTTCCAATAGCCTTTGAAACGATATGCAACTAACTTTTTATTATCATTTAAATATGCTGGAATTATATCTTTACCAAAATCATGGTTGCTATCTTCTTTCTTCATATCTTCGACCAGATATTTTCTCAAGGTCTTATATGTGAAGATATAGATACCCATGCTGGCAAGGTTGCTTTTTGGTTTAGCTGGTTTTTCTTCAAATTCGACGATGATATCTTCATCATTGGTATTCATGATACCAAAACGGCTAGCTTCTTTTAATGGCACGCCTAATACCGCGATCGTCGCATCTGCTTGTTTTTCCTTATGGACCTTCAGCATCTTATCATAGTTCATCTTATAGATGTGATCACCTGATAAGATCAAGACATAATCAGGATCCATCTGATCCAAGAAATCGATATTTTGAGCAATCGCATCAGCTGTACCGCGATATAAGTTAAAGCCATTGGCATCGGTTTCCATTGGTGGCAAGACGAATACCCCACCATCTTTGGTATCCAAGCCCCAGCGATGATCGCGAGCAACATATGAATTCAAGATAACAGATTCATATTGCGTTAATACTCCAACAACTGATATATCAGAATTGGCACAATTACTTAGCGGAAAATCGATGATTCGATACTTTCCGCCAAAATATACTGCGGGTTTTGCAACTTTTTTAGTCAGATCCAGCAATCTAGACCCTCTTCCCCCAGCTAAAATCATTGCAACTACATTATTTTGCCTCATTGTTTTACCTCCCTTGCAATTACATAATAGCTTATATAATAATTATAAAACAAAAATGGAATATTTCTAGTCAAAATGAAAGCGTTTCACTAATATTAGCATTTTTTTAACAATTATGACATTTTTTTAACAAATAATTTCTTGCTTCACTGATAAAGTACAATGAGCCGCAGATCAAAAGTGGTTTTTGCAGCTTGATGCCATGATCGATAGCAGCAGTAAAGTCAGCAAATTTCAAATATTTATCAGGATA
>CASGCC010000070.1 GCA_949299585.1 uncultured Bacillota bacterium
GTCGGATTATTTGCGGTAGGCTTGTTCATTTACGAGAAATTCAAGGTACATCCAATTCTGATCATCGTTGCTGGTGCGGTATTGGGAATTGTTTTGGGTCTATAAGCTTGTGAAAAACAAGCTTTTTTTCTAATAGGAAATTTCTTAGAATCATATAGAAACAAAAATAATAGGATGCCTATTTCTTTTTATTTGAACGGACTTGTTATTTGGTAGTGGTTTTGATAAGGTGTAATTAGAAATGATGGGGTTATAATTTAAACTTACGGTAACTAACCCTTAACTTTTAATGATAAATTGATTATTAAGTAGATTGACGATATACTTAATTTAAAGTTAGGGGTAAATTCCCTTAAATTTAAAGTGAGGTTGGTTTGGTGTCAAGAGTGATTAATCGTGATAAGTATCTTCAAATGGTCATAAACAAGAAAGAAAATGGCTTGATCAAGGTGATTACCGGGATCAGAAGATGTGGGAAGAGCTTTCTCTTGTTTGATTTATTTTATGATCATTTGCTTGAAAGTGGTGTAGATGAAGACCATATCATTACCATTGCTCTAGATGATGATCTATATGTCAAATATCGTGACCCAGACGAATTATCAAACTATGTAAGAGAAAAGATCATCGATGGTAAGATGTATTATGTTTTGATCGACGAGGTTCAATATGCCATTAGTAAAAAAGAGCTCAAAAATTCTGAAGAAATCAAGCTTTATAATGTGCTCAATGGTTTATTGAGGCTTCGCAATGTCGATATTTATGTAACTGGATCAAATTCTAAGATGTTGACTAAAGATGTCTTAACGGCTTTTCGTGGTCGAAGCGATGAAGTTAAAGTATATCCGCTATCATTTAAAGCATACTATGACTTTAGTGGTGGTGATAGAGCTTAAGCGTATGAAGATTATGCACTATATGGCGGTATGCCTTTAGTTCTTAGTAAAAGGACCGATGCTGAGAAAGTCGATTATCTCAAGAGTTTATTTACGGAAGTCTATTTTAAAGATATCATCGAAAGATATAATATTGAATTGCCGGATGTATTAAGTGAACTGACAGATGATCTTTGCTCATCGATGGGTTCTTTAACTAATGCCAGTAAGATTGCCAATGCTTTAAATTTGATCAAAAAGATCAAGATATCCAGTGTTACGATATCTAATTATTTGGAGTATATAATAGAATCTTTTCTGTTTAGTAATGCCAAGCGATATGATGTAAAAGGAAAGAAATATTTCGAATATCCTTCTAAGTATTACTGTACTGATATCGGTTTAAGAAATGCTCGTTTAAAGTTCAGACAACAAGAAGAAACGCACATTATGGAAAATATTATCTATAATGAGCTTTTAAGTCGTGGCTATCTTGTCGATGTCGGGGTAGTAGAAATTGTTGAAACTAAAGAAGGACACAAAGCAAAGAAACAATGCGAGATTGATTTTGTGGTCAATAAAGGAAGCAAGAAATACTATATACAATCTGCACTAAATGTTTCTGATCCCGATAAACTTCAAAATGAAATAAGACCATTAAAAAAGACAAATGATTTCTTTAAAAAGATCCTGATTGTCAAAACTTCAATGAAGGCATGGACTGATGATGGAATCCTTCATCTAGGACTTTATGAGTTTTTGTTAAATGAAGGTTCACTTGAACAATAAGTTTAAAAGTAAATATTCATATTAAGCACTGTCAAAACTGGTAGTGCTTTTTTATTTTAAAGGAAAAATTGAAAATGGATGTAATAATCAATCGAGAGATAAGAGAGTACCCTGAATTGATGCTTTTCGCATTATCACTTGTTAATGTCAATAAAAATCAAAGCATCACTTGGATATAAAAGTCCAGTTGATTATCGTATATCATTAGGTTTAAAGTATTGATTTGGTCCAAAAAAATATCCGCACCCCCTTTTGGTTACTTTCATACTAGCATTAACAGATCGCGATGGTATTATCAGCACAACCAGATTTGTTGATTGCTGATGAACCAACTACGGCTTTGGACGTAACGATTCAAAAGCAGGTATTGACCTTGCTGAATGATCTAAAGAAAGACATGAATGCCGGTATCTTATTCATTACGCATGATCTAGGGGTCGTAGCAGAAATTGCTGATCGTGTCGTGGTTTTGTATGCTGGAAGGAAGGTAGAAGAAGGTACGACCGAACAGATCTTTAAAAATCCGCTTCATCCATACACCATCGGTTTGATGAATGCTGTACCAAATGTCGATCTTGATGATTTTAAGATTGCACCGATACCTGGTACGTTTCCTAATATAACTGAAGATATCCCAGGATGTCGTTTTAATCCACGCTGTGATAAGAAGTATCAATGTGCTAAATGCAAATTAGAAGCTCCGCAAATGATCGAAGCAGAACCTGGACATTTTGTTGCATGTCATACGGTTAGATAGGAGGTAGATATTTATGGAAGAGAACAGAGAAATATTATTAAAAACCAGAAAACTGAAAAAATATTTCAAGATAAATAAGAAAACTAGCTTGAAAGCAGTAGAAGATGTTACCTTAAATATCTATCAAGGAGAAAAATTTGGGGTCGTAGGCGAAAGCGGATGCGGAAAGTCGACCTTAGGGCGCGTGATCTTGCAGCTGTATCCCCAAACATCTGGATCATGTGTTTATCATGGTAAATCTATTCAGGAATTGAATCCAAAATATATCCAAAAAGAAATCGATCATTTGAAAACATATCAGACTAAAGCTAGTGAATATTATCAAGAAAGCTTGAAATATGATAAAAAGATCGAAGAACTGATGGCGGCAAGATCAGTTTATGATAGCGATGGTGATGCTAAGGATGCTAAAAAATATGATAAGATCAGCATGGAAATTGCTAAATATGAATTTAAATCCAAAGAATTAAAAAAGAATGCTTCACGGCAGTTGCGGGAAGGCAGCAGAACCGTAGGCTCTTTGATCTTATGCGCAAACATCGAAGAAATTGCTACATTATTTACAAAAGCGGAACAACAGATCCACTTGGCACATGAATGTATCAACAAGATCAATGTACTTCAAGATAAGATGGATGAAAACTATCTGCATATGCATCAATTGGAAACGATCGCTGATGATATCAAGAAATTAAGCGGTAAGGATGATTTGAGCGAAGAAGAACGTTTTCAGCTAGAAGATCTGCGAGCTATCCAAAAAAAGATCAAAAATTTAAAGATGGACGATTTGATCAAGGAAAATGATCAGCTAAAACCACAACTATCAAAGCTTAAAACGGAATTAGACGCTTATCGAAAACAAGAAGCGGCTTATCGTGAAGAAGCATTTACATATCGTGGCAAGAATATTATGCCCATTACCGAAAGAACCTTGGATAAAGCTTATCAAGATAAGTTAGATGATAATTATGAAACCGGGATCAATCTAAATAAATTAACCAAAAAAGAACTGCGTTCGATCCGCCGCGATATGCAGATGATCTTCCAGGATCCATCAGCTTCTTTAGATCCGCGTCAATCGATCGGACATGCCATTGAGGAAGTCTTCGCCATCAATACGAGGATGCCGAAAAAGGTGCGTAAAGAAAAAGCGATGCAGCTTTTAACCAAAGTTGGATTGAAACGTGAACATTATTACGCATATCCACATGCACTGTCAGGTGGACAAAAACAAAGGGTAGGGATTGCTAGGGCAATTGCTTTAGATCCAAGTTTTGTCATCCTTGATGAAGCTGTTTCTGCTTTGGATGTTTCGGTTCAGGCACAAATATTACAGCTATTGGACGAATTGATTGCTGAAAAGAAACTTACTTATTTCTTCATCACGCATGATCTAGGTGTCGTAAAACATTTTTGTGATCGGGTCATGGTAATGTATCTTGGTAATGTATGTGAGCTTGCCGATAGCAAAGAATTGTTTGCTAAGCGTTTGCATCCTTATACAGAAAGCTTGTTAGATTCAGTTCCACGTTTAACCTTGCAAAAAGATCGTAAAGAAGTTAAAGTGTTAGAAGGTGAAGTTCCTAGTGCTATTTGTCCGCCTTCTGGATGTCCGTTCCATACGCGATGTCCAAAGGCAATGGATATCTGCGCCAAAGAAAAGCCAAAATTCATGGAAGCATATCCAAAGCATTTTGTAGCTTGTTATTTATATGATAAATAGGGGGTCTTATGGAATTTGATGCATTGTATCAAAATTATCCATCAAATCGTTATTGTGTAACAGCACGAAACGGGATGGTTTGCACCGGCAGCAATTTAGCTACTGCTGCAGGGCTAGAAATATTAAAAAAAGGGGGAAATGCGGTTGATGCTGCGATTGCTACTGCGGCTGCCTTGACCGTAGTTGAACCGACGGCAAATGGTATAGGTTCTGACGCTTTTGCTTTAGTGTGGATGAAAGATAAGCTGTATGGTTTAAATTCTTCAGGACCAGCGCCAAAAAACATTTCAATCGATAAGGTCAAGGCGTTAGGATATAACGATAAGATGCCAGTCTATGGCTGGACGCCAGTGACGGTTCCAGGGGCTCCAAAGGCATGGGCCAAATTATCTGAGCGTTTTGGAAAACTATCATTATATGAATGTTTAGAACCAGCTATTCGTTATGCTAAAGATGGTTATCATTTATCGCCGATGTTAGCTAAGATGTTTAAAAATGCTACGGAAAAATATCATAAGACCTTGGATGGTGCTGCTTTTAAAGAGTGGTTTAGGGTTTTTACCAAAGATGGCAAGCCATATGAATTTGGGGAAATGATAACCTTGCCAGATCATGCCAAAAGCTTAGAGCTTATTGGTAAGACCAATGCTAAAGCTTTTTATGAAGGTGAGATAGCTGATGCTTTGGTAAGACAAAGTCAAAGAGATGGTGGTTTTTTCTGTAAGGAAGATCTTGCGGCGTTTGATGCTAGATGGGTCGAGCCTATTGGCGTTCATTACCATGGCTATGATGTTTGGGAGATACCGCCTAATGGTCAGGGCATCGTAGCTTTGATGGCCTTAAATATCTTGAAAGAATTTAATTTTTGTCATAAGGAAGATACAATATCATTTCATCGGCAGTTTGAAGCCATTAAGATGGCCTTTGCGGATGGCATGAAATATGTTACAGATCCTCAGGAAATGGCGGTAGATTATCATGATCTGATCACCAAAGAGCGAGGAGCTGCCCGTGCTAAAGAAATTAGTGATATAGCTAAGGAACCACAATTTAAAGAACTGCCAAAAAGCGGCACGGTTTATTTGTGTACTGCTGATGGTGAAGGTAATATGGTTTCTTATATTCAAAGCAATTACATGGGCTTTGGCAGCGGTATCGTGGTTGAAGGATATGGCGTTGCTTTACAAAACCGGGGAGCAGATTTTTCTTTAGATCCTGAGCATTATAATGCTTTGAAACCAGGCAAACGGACATATCATACGATCATTCCGGGATTTTTGACCAAAGATGGCAAGGCAATTGGTCCATTTGGCGTGATGGGTGGTTATATGCAGCCACAAGGACATGTACAGGTTGTCATGAACTTGATCGACTATCATATGAATCCGCAAATGGCGCTAGATGCACCGCGCTGGCAGTGGATGCATGGTAAAAAGTTCATGGTTGAACCTTCCTTCCCTTTGGCAATCGTCCAACAGTTGCAAGCGATGGGCCATGAGATCGAAATTGCTTCAAATGGGGTAGCATTTGGGCGCGGACAGATCATCTGGCGCTTGGATAATGGCGTATTGGTTGGCGGTTGTGAATCGCGAACCGATAGCAATATTGCTTGTTATTAATATTTAAAATTATTAAATCTTCCTTATTGATATGGAAATAATTTGTCATTAAATTTTGATGAAAATGATAAAATATTGGTAAGGGGGATTTTTATTATGAATATAGCTGGATTATTATTAAATCAGATTGCGATCATGTTTATATTGATGGCTATTGGTTTTGTTTTATACAAATTAAAGTTTATCAGCGATCAAGGATCAAAGGATATCGGGAAGATTCTTTTGTTTTTGGTCATTCCGATCGTTATCGTAAATAATTTTATGATCGAGCTAAATGCAGAAAATGTTGAAGCATTGATTCATTCGGCGATAATATCATTTATCTGCATGGCACTTGCAATGGTAGTTTCGTATATTATCTTTGGTAAGCGAGATGGTATCGCTAATTTTAGCAGTACCTTTTCTAATGCAGGATTTATCGGAATCCCGTTGGTACAAGCAACGCTAGGATCAAATGCTGTTTTTTATATCTCGATCATGATCGTAATGATCAATGTTCTCCAATGGACCTATGGTGTTTTTATCATTACTGGTGATTCTAGCGTGATGAGCTTTAAGAAGATCGTCACTAATCCCATTGTCATTGCGGTATTTGTGGGGTTATTGGTATTTTTGTTGCAGATAAGGTTTCCTAGTACGATAACTAGCGTTTTCAGCAATATTACTGGTCTAAATACGCCTTTAGCAATGATCGTATCTGGGGTATATCTGGCACAGTCGGATCTAAAAGCCATGTTGTTAAACAAAAAGATATATATAGTATCGATCATGCGGTTGATAGTGATACCTTTGATAACCGTACTGGCTTTTAAATTATTGCCGTTTGGTAATGAAACATTAAAATTAGCAATTTTGATCACAGCTGCTTGTCCTGTTGGGTCAAACGTTGCGATATTTGCCCAAGCTTATGATGCGGATTATCATAGCGCGGTTGAACAGGTGTGCATGACAACGATCTTATGTTTGTTTACCTTACCATTGATAATATTTGCAGCAAGTGCGATCATCTAAACTTAAGCTTATAGATTTGTTGATTGTTTACTAGTTTAAACATAACAATTCCTATAGGCTTTTTTTGTAGACATCATCATTAAAAACTTATATAGAATTAAATATGTTTATAAATTCATTGTAGTTTTCTGCAGATAATAATTTTTGAGATACTTCTTCGCTGGTAATGATCTGACTTATTTTTTCAAATAATTTAGAAGATATAAATTTGGTAATAGACGATATAAATAGAATTGCCCAGGTTATAAATGTTAAATGTGATGATATATTATTTAATATGTATAAATAATTGTGTTGCGATAATATAAATTATCGCAACAATATTAATTACTATATTCTAAAATAAGTTTTTTAATATACTTACGTACACTCATATTATTTTCTTTAGCTAATCTTTTTTAATAGCTTATATTCTTTATATTTGAATCTGCAAACTATTAATTCTCTTTTCATTATTCTACCTCCAAACTTTTTAAGTATATTCCTGTTATAGCTATACTGCTATGATTTAATGCCTGTCTAATAAGTTCTATATCTTTAGTTTGTTTGTATAGGGTAACAGCAAAATAATGCCTTATATCATGTATAGAGTAGGCGGCTTTTATTTTACCTTGATTATACAAACGCTTTGAACTTCTATAAAAGATGTTCCTTATTACTTCAGAACTTTTATTTTTGAAAGGACAATTAAAAGAAAGATTATTCTGTTTTAATAATTTA
>CASGCC010000071.1 GCA_949299585.1 uncultured Bacillota bacterium
GATGGCTCGATGGCCGCTAGAATTTAGCCACCAGTTAAGTTTATCTTGTACGCTTGATCCGGCATAAGTTAGGATCTCTAATGGATGATTGCTGTAAGAAACTCCTAATTCATCAAAAACTGTTTTGTAATGTGAACCGTCTGGGCGAGTGTGTGAAACATTTGATAATGCTTCTTGAGCGCGGATCGCCACAGCTTGTTGCGCTAGGTCATCGCCTAGTTCTAAGGCATGAAGGCCATTGGCTGCACGTTGTTCATTGATAAGATCTAACATGTATTGGATATCATCGCCGGTATAGACGACATTAGAGATATCAACGGTAGTTGTGCTGACCTTTACTGGTACGATAACTTCGGTCGTATTGGCGCTTTGATCTTTGGCGATGATCTTAATCTCATAATCACCTAAAACATTAGTGTTTACATTGCTTTCAATGTTAACTTCCGGATAAGCGCCAGAATTATCATAAGTATATTCTAGATAATCCCAAGGATTAAATTCACTATCTTTGGTGATGATGATGCTGTCTTGTGTGGTTTTGACCACAGGGGCAGTAGTGTCAACAACCTTGATATTGATCTGAAAGCTTTGGCTGTTATCGATCAAAGATAGGCTTGTAGGATTTGATTTGATGTTGATCGTTGCATTGACGATGTGATCGCCCAAAACGGTAGTGTCGATCTTGTCTAACGCGATCGTGGTGCTTTCTAGGTCGATATGTTCGATATCGATGGTGTCAATATTGTTTATGATAGAAGCTTTGATCAGTTCAACATTTTCGATGGTGTTGATCTCTACTTCGATTGTTTGTACTTCTTTTAAATTCGTTTCGTTTTTCACTACTTCGGCTTTAGGTGTTAAAGTAGTGATGCTAAGCGCCATTAGTGTTGCTAAAAAATATCTTGCTAATTTGTTTAGATTCATTCGTTCCTCCTTTAAACACGGCTTCTATTTTATCGAAGTTTAAAGGAAAAAGTCAAATTTTTAGCGGGAATTCTTTAGTTTTTTAAGGTTTTTCGTACGTTTAAGCGTTTTCAGCTTAAGAAAATTTTGCGCAAGCTGGTTCTCAGCTTTGCTGCTATTTTTAGGAGAATAGAACTCGATATCTTTGATTTCATCAGGCAGATATTGGATGTATGGCCATAGGTCGCTGCGTCCATAATCGTATTTATCATCTGGATCCATATTGACAGGAGTTAACCGTAAATAGGCTGGAACTTGATAGGATGAATTATTTACTACTTGCATGGCGGCGTCGATGGCTTCATCAGCGCTGCGGCTTTTTGGAGAAAGTGCTAATTCGATCACAGCATTGGCTAAAGGGATCCTTGCTTCTGGAAAGCCGATGCGTTTTGCGGCATCGATGGCATTAACGCAACGAGCACAAGCCGCAGGATTTGCTAAACCGATATCCTCATAAGCAAGGGTAAGCAAGCGGCGTTCGATCGAGTCCATGTCATTAGCTTGGATCAAACGAGCTAGATAATATAAGGCTGCTTGAACATCAGAACCACGGATCGATTTTTGAAAAGCACTTACGGCATCATAATGACCATCATCATCCTTGCTGATGGAGGAATTAGCTAAACGACTATATTGCGCAACCGTTTCTTGTGTAATATGTTTATCAGCTACCGAACAAATTTCTAAGACATTTAAGGCGTACCGAATATCGCCATTGGCATGATTAGCGATCATGCTTAAAGCATCATCATCGATGCTAACTTCGTTGTAAAGACCTTCTGGAGCAGCGATGGCATGCTTGATCGCTTCCTTGATATCTTCAGCATTCAAAGCTTTGACTTCTAGCAAATGACAGCGTGAGCGAATGGCAGGGTTGATCGCAAAATAAGGATTGCTGGTCGTTGTGCCCATTAGATAGATCAAGCCTTCTTCTAGATGAGGCAGCAGCAGATCTTGTTTGTCTTTGTTTAAACGATGGATCTCATCGATGATCAATACCAGGCCATTGGTCATCTTGGCTTCTAAAAAGATAGCGTCTAATTCTTTTTTGTTGCCGGTTACGGCATTGAACAAACGGTAAGGGCGGTTCAAAGAATTTGCGATAGCTTTAGCTAAGGTCGTTTTGCCAGTTCCGCTAGGGCCAAAAAAGATAAATGAAAATAATTGCTTTTGTTCGACGACCTTGCGCAGGATCATATCTGGACCTACCAAATGCTTTTGCCCAATGATATCATCGAGGGTCTTAGGCCGCATCCTAAGTGCTAATGGCTGTTTCATGTTGCCTCCTTGAATAATATTAATTCTATCATTTTAAAGGTAGTTTTGATATACTATATTGAAAAGGATCGTGATAATATGCGAATAGTAATTCAACGAGTTAAGCATGCCAGCGTGACGATCGATGGCAATGTATATAATAAGATCGGACAAGGATTATTATTGCTAGTTGGTTTCAATGATGAAGATAGCGAAGCAATATTTCCTAAGATGGCTGATAAGGTTGCAGGGATCCGAATCTTTGAAGATGAACAAGGAAAGATGAATCTTAGTGCATTAGAATTAGGATTAGAAGTTTTATCGATCTCACAATTTACATTATATGGGGATATGCGCAAAGGCAAAAGACCTAGCTTTGATCATGCGATGAAAGCAGAAAAAGCCAAAGAATTATATGAACGCTTCAATGAGGTTTTATCAACCTATCTTCCGGTAAAAACGGGGATATTCCAAGCCGATATGAAGGTTGAACTATTAAATGATGGACCAGTAACCATCATTCTTGACTCAGATGAATTAATGAAGAAGGTGAAATAAGATGATAATATACGGAAATGAGATTGCTGCCAAAATAAAAGAAGAAATCAAGGCAAAAGTGGATGATATCGCTGCGCAAGGAAAGCGTAAGCCATGTTTATGCGTTATCTTGGTAGGTGATGATCCTGCTAGCATTTCTTATGTTAAAGGCAAAGAAAAAGCTTGTGCACAGATCGGGTTTGCTTCTAAGATGATTGCTTTGCCTAATGATACCAAAGAAGAAGAATTATTAAATATCGTGCATGCGTGCAACGAAGATGAAAGTATCGATGGCATCTTGGTGCAGCTGCCATTGCCTAAACATATCAATGCGCAAAATATCATTGCTAATATCGATCCAAAAAAAGATGTTGATGGGCTGCATCCGGTAAATGTTGCCAAATTATATCAATCGCGGGATGGCTTTGTGCCATGTACCCCACAGGGCGTGATGCAGATCTTAAAAGAAGCCAAGGTCTCTTTAGCAGGCAAGCATGTGGTCGTGGTTGGCCGCAGCCATTTGGTAGGATCACCGGTCGCGCGCTTATTATTGAACGAAAACGCAACGGTAACGATGTGTCATTCATATACGCAAGATCTCTCAAAGATCACAGCGATGGCAGATATCTTGGTCGTATGTGTCGGTAAACCGCGCATGATAACGGCGGAATATGTGAAAGATGGAGCTGTCGTTATCGATGTGGGAGTTAATCGTGGCGAAGATGGCAAGCTGTGTGGAGATGTTGATTTTGCTAATGTTAGTGAAAAATGTTCTTTGATCACTCCGGTGCCAAAGGGCGTTGGACCGATGACGATCTGCATGTTGCTGGTAAATACCTTAAAAGCTTATGAAGGCAGGATGAATAATGCTTAAGACCTTAAGCATCATCTTGATCGTTTTTGTTTTGATCTTTTGCTATGCTTCATATGTTGAGCCTAATCGATTGATTACCAAAGAGGTAAAGATCGAAATGAGCGCACCTGTTGAAAATATCGTTTTTTTCACGGATACACATTTTGGTACCAATTATCCCCAAGGAAAAGCTGAAGAAATCGTGGAAAAGATCAATGCGATCGATGCACCGATCGTGATCTTTGGCGGGGATCTATTGGATTCATACTGGCAAGATGAGAAGATCCTTGATCTATCTAGCCTGAGCGCTACCTTAAGCAAGATCAAGGCGAAATATAAGATCGCTGTATGGGGCAATCATGATTATGGCGGGGGAGCATATCGCTATTATGAGCAGATCATGGAAGATGCCGGATTTATCTTGTTGAAGCAAGATAATTTGTTCATTGAAGAATACCAGCTAAACATCGTGGGTTTCGATGATCTTCAGCTTGGAACTTCTATGATCGATCCTAATCAGCTAAAAGCAGAATCAGGATATTTTAATTTATATGTTTCTCATGAACCGGATCTTTTTAGCGCTATCGATGTTAGCGAAGCTGATCTATGCTTGAGCGGACATTCCCATGGCGGACAGATCGCTTTGCCATTTATTGGCAGCTTGATCAGCAATATGGGTGCTAGAAATTATATCAAGGGAGTGTATAATATAGATGCAACAAAACTATTTGTTTCTTCGGGCATTGGGACGACCAAGCTAAAGCTGCGGTTATTCAATGTTCCAGAGATCGTCAATATAGTTTTTGAAGGAGAATGACCATATGTTTGAATATGATTTAAATGATATCGTTGAAATGAAAAAAGAGCACCCTTGCCATTTGTCCAAACAATGGAAGATCATCCGCATGGGGGCGGATATCAAGATCAAATGTCAGGGTTGTGGCAGCGTGGTCATGATGTCAAGACATGATTTTGAAAGAAAGCTTAAAAAAGTTATCAAGGAGGATAAAGAATAATGCCATTAACAGCAGGTATCGTAGGTTTGCCCAATGTTGGGAAATCAACCTTATTTAATGCGATAACCCAAAGCAGCGTGGAAGCTGCTAACTATCCATTTGCAACCATTAATCCTAATGTAGGCGTGGTTGAAGTACCGGATGAAAGGATGGATAACATCGTCAAGTTATTTAATCCTAAGAAAACGATCTATACGACCTTTGAGTTTACCGATATTGCCGGTTTGGTAAAAGGAGCTTCTCAAGGTGAAGGGTTAGGAAATCAATTTTTATCACATATTCGCCAGACCGACGCTATTTGCCATGTCGTAAGATGTTTTGAAGATCCTAATATCACGCATGTTGAAGGCAGCGTAGATCCGATCCGTGATATCGAGATCATCAATCTTGAATTAGCGATTGCTGATCTGCAAAGCGTGGAAAATCGTTTGACCAAGATCGAACGCAAGGCTCAAGCTAAAGATAAAGAAGCTTTGGCTGAATATAATGTATTAAATAAATTAGTAGCAGCATTAAAAGCCGGTAAGGCTGCACGCAGCGTAGATCTAACCAAGGAAGAGATGGAAATTGCCAAAAATTATCAGCTTTTGACGATGAAACCAATGATCTATGTTGCCAATATGAGCGAGGATGATATCGCTGACCCATCTGCTAATACCAATTATCAAAAAGTAAAAGCATATGCTGATGAACAAAACAATGATGTCATTGCGATCTGCGCTTCGATCGAAGAAGAACTATCTGCTTTATCAAAAGAAGAAAAAGCGGTATTCTTAGAAGAATTAGGCATTAAGCAAAGCGGTTTAGACAGCGTTATCCAAGCGGCATATCATATGTTAGGCTTAAAGACCTTCTTCACGGTTGGTGAACCTGAATGCCGAGCTTGGACCTTCAAAGATGGCATGTTGGCGCCAGATTGTGCCGGCATCATTCATACGGATTTTAAACGAGGCTTCATCCGTGCTGAAACTTATAGCTACGATGATCTAATGGAATATAAGAGCGAAGCAGCTTTAAAAGAACATGGCAAATTACGTCTTGAAGGCAAAGATTATGTCGTTAAGGACGGAGATATCATGCATTTTAGATTTAACGTGTAAAACCAAGATATTTGTGATAAAATAAACTTAAGAAGTATGGAGGTACATGTTTATGAAATTAATTTTAGCGATTGTTTCTAACGACGATAGCTCAAGCGTTTCATCAGCTTTGACAAAAAATAATTACTCTGTTACCCGTTTGGCAACAACTGGTGGTTTTCTAAGAGCTGGAAATACCACGATCATCGTTGGTACAGAAGATGATAAAGTAGAACGCGCCATTGAAATCATCGGCAATGAAAGCAAAAGAAGAACGGAAATCGTTCCTTCAACAGCTAGCTATGATATCGGAAGATATGCATCATTCCCAGTGGAAGTACAAGTTGGTGGAGCAACGATCTTCGTATTGGATGTTGAACAATTTATTAAGGTATAGTAACACATATCGAAACATTAGCTCTTGGCAATGCTAAGAGCTTTTTATTTAATGATAATGAAATTAGAGGTGTGAAATGATCAGAAAAGCTAAAAAAGCAGATGCAGATATCATCAATGAACTTTTTAAACAAGCAATAAACTATTTTAGGCTGCAAAAAATAGATCAATGGCAGCATGGATATCCGGATTTGATCGATATCTTGGACGATATCGATAATGGGTGCGGCTATGTGCAGCTTAGCGATGATAAGATCATCGGCTATAGTGCCATCGTTTTAGATGGTGATCCAAATTATAAAAAAATATATGATGGGCAATGGCTGAATGATGAAAGCTATGGGGCTATCCATCGGATCGTTATCGATGAAAGCTGTAAAGGTCAAGGTTTGGCAAGCAATTTTTTTGCATATGCCAAAGATCTTTGCATCAAGAATGAAATATATAATTTACGCGTTGATACGCATAAAGATAATCATAGCATGCAGCATTTGATCATGAAGAATGGTTTTACTAAATGCGGGATCATCTATGTTGAAGATGGAACGCCACGTTATGCTTATCAAAATGTTTTCACTGATATGAAAAAATGATAGTAAATTATGAAAAATCGTATTAAAATATTTTCATGAAAGATCGGAGGATTAATTTTTTATGAGCTATGTTGATCGCGTAATTGATTTCTATCGGCAAAAAGATGCGCAAAATCCTGAATTTATCCAAGCTTTGGAAGAAGTACTGGATTCTACACGTTTGATTTTTGACCGTCATCCTGAATATGAACAATTGGGTATCTTGGAACGTTTATGTGAACCAGAAAGAGTCATCATGTTTAGGGTACCTTGGGTAGATGATAGTGGAAAGGTACAGGTAAATCGTGGATATCGCGTACAGTTCAATGGAGCTATCGGTCCATATAAAGGAGGATTACGTTTTCACCCTAGCGTTAATCTAAGCGTATTGAAGTTTTTGGGCTTTGAACAAATTTTTAAGAACGCTTTGACCACTTTACCAATTGGTGGCGGCAAAGGTGGCAGTGACTTTGATCCTAAAGGCAAGAGCGAAGGTGAGATCATGCGCTTTTGCCAGAGCTTCATGAGCGAACTATATAGTCATATCGGCGCTGATGTGGATGTCCCTGCTGGCGATATGGGCGTAGGTGGTAGAGAAATTGGCTATCTATATGGACAATATCGTAAATTATCAAAGTTAAATACTCCAGGGGTATTAACAGGAAAAGGCATCAAATATGGCGGAAGCTTGGTACGTACCGAAGCAACAGGCTATGGTCTAGTATATTTTGTCTTAGAAATGTTGAAGCATCATGATAAAAAGCCTGAAGGTTTAACAACGATCATTTCTGGTAGTGGCAATGTAGCG
>CASGCC010000072.1 GCA_949299585.1 uncultured Bacillota bacterium
TAATTATATCGATGAAGAAGGAATCGATGTCCGCGTGCATAAATTATTTTTTTCACTATCATCTTGACCTTAAAAGGCTTGTAAAGTATATAATCTCTTTTGGTGAAAGGGGTTAAGAAAGTGAAAAAATTAAGAAATTTATTTTTAGCTTTGTTGTTGGCTGTATCGATGAGTGCTTGTAGCACTAGCAATGATGAAACTGCCACAACATTTAAGGCCGGTACTTATACAGGAACGGCTGAAGGACGTAATGGTGAACTTACGGTTGAAGTAGTGTTAAGCGATGAAGCAATCGACAGCGTTACGGTTACAGCACATAGCGAAACAGAAGGTATTGCTGATCCTGCCATTGAACAGATTCCAGCAAACATCGTTGAAGCTCAAGGATTAGGCGTTGATACGGTAAGTGGAGCTACTATTACCAGTGAAGCAATCATCGCAGCAGTAACAAGCGCGTTGGAAAGCGCTGGAGCTGATGTTGAAGCATTGAAGGCTGTTACGCAAGAAACAACGAAACAAGAAGATAGCGAAGAAACGACCGACGTCGTAGTTGTGGGTGGCGGTGGAGCAGGTATCGCTGCAGCTAGCAGTGCCGTAGAAAACGGTGCAGCAGTTATTTTGGTTGAAAAAACAGCTGCTTTAGGTGGTAATACCTTAGCTAGCGGTTTGGCAATGAATGCTGCTGATCCTGAACTTGAAGGTACATTAGATGCATTGAACGGACAAGTTGATACCTTAAAAGCAGTTTTAGATTATGATGAAGCTGAGTTTGGTGAATATGCCGAAACGTTAACGGTATTAAAAGGACAGATCGAAGAATATCTAGCTGGGGACACTTCAAAAGAATTTGATTCTACTGAATGGCATATTATCCAAACTTATACTGCTGGTAAAAGAACAGATCTAGATGGTAATGAAATTTCTGGCCAATTTGATCTAGTTAAGACCATGTGTGAAAATTCATTGGATACTTATCATTGGTTAGGTGAAGTCGTAGGTATCGAACTAAGCGACACCTTAACTAGTCCGGTGGGCTCTTTGTGGATGCGTGGCCACAATTTTGCAACGAAGAATGGCGTATTTGAAGCTTCACAAGAATATATCGAGAGCAATGGTGGTAAGATCTATCTTCAGACCAAAGCTGAGGAACTGATCGTTGAAGATGGTGCGGTTACGGGAGTTGTTTGTACGCGTGAAGATGGTTCGAAATTAACGATCCATGCTAATAACGTGATCTTAGCAACTGGAGGATTTGGCGCCAATGGTGAGATGGTAAAAGAATATAATACTTATTGGCCAAGCATTCCAGATGAGATCAAAACTACCAATGTTGCTGGTGCTACTGGTGATGGCATCGAGCTTGGCTTGCAGGCTGGAGCTAAATTAGAAGGTATGGGCATGGTACAGTTGATGCCTACAGCTAGTGCAGTTACTGGCTTGTTGGAAGATGGTTTGTTGGTACCAAGCCAATACTATATGTTCGTAAATCAAGAAGGATTGCGTTTCGTTAATGAATATGCAGAACGTGATGTGTTGGCAAGTGCGGCATTATCACAGACCGATGGCGTTTTCTATCATATTGCTGATCAAAACATGATCCCAACCTTGCAAAATAAAGCAACCCAAGAACAAGTTGATGCCATGGTAGAAAAAGGAATCATCTATAAAGCTGATACCTTGGAAGAATTAGCTGAATTAATTGGTTGCCCAAGTGAAAATCTGATCGAAAGCGTTGAGAAATATAATTCTTATGTTGATGCAGGGGAAGATCCTGAATTTGGCAAGAATGTATTTGGCAGCAAGATCGAAACAGCACCTTACTATGCAGTTATCGAAAAACCAAGCGTTCATCATACGATGGGTGGCTTAGCAATCAATACGGATGCCCAGGTATTAAATGAAAATGATGAACCAATCGTTGGCTTATATGCAGCTGGTGAAGTTACTGGCGGAATTCATGGCGGAAACCGTGTTGGTGGAAACGCTATTGCCGATATCATGGTATTTGGACGTATTGCAGGAAGCAATGCTGCGCAATGATCAAATGTCTTGATATAGCTGATTAACATCATAAATACTTAGATATTATCATAAAACTATCCTTATCTTGCTGATAATGGATAGTTTTTTTGATGGTTTGGTGGAAAAATGTAGCAGGTGGACAGTGGCTAAGATATAATTATATCGAGGTAAAAAAATGCTAGAAGAAAAGATGATCTTAGAACTGATGAAAGAGTTGGTTGAAAAGTGTCCATTATCTAATGATATCGATACTACTATCAATGATCTGTTAGCTTTTATCGGCAATGCTTTTGGATGTGAACGTTGTCATATCTTTCAAAAAAATGTTGATGATACTTTTTATAATTCGTATGAGTGGTGCACTGAGGGGATCTTGGCGCATAAAGCCTTGTTGCAAAGGGAACAGCTTGATACCTTTGCGTGGTGCATAACGAATGAAAAAGCAGTGGTTTTGATCAAGGATATCGAACATATCAGAAAAAGTTATCCTGTTGCGTTTGCTACGTTAAAATCATTGGATATCCATTCATTTATCGGTATGCCTATATCGTATAATGAAGAAATAATTGCGATCTTAGGAATAGATAATCCTCAAGAAGAAAAAGAAGAGCTTTGTGAGAGCTTTTTACAGCTAAATAGCAATTATATTAATGTGATCTTGCGTAGCAGCATCTTGCAAGATAAATTATTTTCAACTAGTTATCGTGATCAATTAACAGGCACATATAGCCGACATGCTTTTTTTGAAGATTCTAAAAACATAAAAAAATGGAAAAGTGCAGGATTGATTTATTGTGATATCACAGAATTGAAAAAAGTAAATGATAATTATGGACATTCCCAGGGTAATGAATTGATCAGGCACTGGTGCAATGTTATCAAAACAACGATCGAAGATGATAAATTGTATCGCTTGGGTGGGGATGAATTTGTTGCCTTGCTAAAGGATGTTGAAAAAAATAAATTTATATCGATGATCGAAGAGCTTAAAGCAAAGATCCAGATGGATACATATCATTTGGCCATAGGATATGATTTTTGTGATGGACCTAATAAAAACATTGAATCGATGATGAAGCGCGCTGATACCATGATGTATGAAGATAAGCGCCAATATTATGCAATTTATGATCGTCGAGGACGTTCTTACAATACCTATATCCATGAAAGAGCAAATGATTCAGAATTTGCTAAATTTATGGCAAATAATCATTTTGATTGTGAGTTTTTTTGGAATTCATTAGGTGCACGTAATATGTCACATTATTTATATTATGGCGATATGCAATCGAACTTTTTTTACATTTCAGATAATATGAAAGAAATGTTTGGCTTTGAAAGCAATATTATTTATAATTTGTTGCTTGAATGGGGAAAAAGGATCTGTGATGAAGAAGATCTGAAGATGTATAAGCAAGATATTGCTGATATCATGGAAAATCATCGTGATTATCATGATCTTCGCTATCGCGTAAAAGATTGCCATGGCAATATATTATGGATCCATTGCCAAGGCAAGATCAAGTGGGATGAGAATAAAAACAAACCGCTTTTCTTTGCCGGTAGCGTATCACATCAAGAATATGATTTTATCGTGGATAGATTAACTAATTTTCCTAAAGAGGCGGCGGCTTTAGAAATGTTGACCCAGCTTCGCTATCAGGAAAAAAATGTTTATATCATTGGCTTTTCTTTGAATAGCTTACGTAAGATCAATGAGGCATTAGGACGTGAAATTGCCGATTCTTTGATCAGGGATATCGCATTTGCTTTGCAGAAAGAATATGGTAAAGAAGTTTATTTTTATCGGATGGATGGCATGAGATTTATTGCTATTGGTGCATTTGCGCAGTCTAAAGATGTAGAGGAACTGATCGTTAAATTAGAGCATACAGTATCATTGTGGTATAAGATCTATGATATCAATGTCATTGATCCATGTTCGATTGGCTATTTACGCTTTGATCGAGAAGAATTAGGCCAGAAGATAATAGAAAAAGCTATGAATGTCATCGGATATATCAAAGATTTTCCTGATCATAATTTTGCGTTATATGTAGATGAGGTAGTAGAAAAAAGCAAGCTAAATTCACGTTTGGTTTTGGCGCTTAATCGCGATGTAAATAAAGCGATGGAACATTTTAGCTTAGATATTCAGCCTATAGTTGATATAGATTCTGAGCAAATCGTTGGTGGAGAAGCCTTGATCAGATGGGAACATGATGGGCAAACGATCCCTTGCAGTGTTTTTGTGCCATTGTTGGAAACAAGCAAAGCAATAATAAAAGCAGGTGAATGGGTGATCGAAGAAGCAATACGCAATGCAGCAAGGATACGTAGCTATCATCCAAGCTTTTATATATCGATCAATATCACATATATTCAGATATATGACAGCAATATATTTGCATATATCGAAAATACTTTGAAAAAATATCGCTTGGATGGATCAGCTTTGGTTATTGAATTGACGGAAAATCATATCGATGAACATCCTGAACGTTTACGAACCTTTATAAATGATTGTCAACGCATAGGGATAAAATTTGCCTTAGATGATTTTGGCAATGCATATTCATCGTTGGCAATGTTGCTGAAATATCCAGCAGATATCGTTAAATTGGATCGTTCCTTGGTCAAAGAAGTAATATATTCTAAAGAGAATGAAAAATTATTGGATAGCATCGTTTATTGCTGCCATCAATTAAATAAACAAGTTTGTGTAGAAGGAATAGAAAATAAGGAAGAAATGATGGTCATGCGCAATATGAGCGTAGATACGATCCAAGGATTCTATTATTATAAGCCAATTAACATCAATGAAATTTATAGGGTGTTCTTACAAAGCACTAACAATTAACTAATCCCCTTAAGCTAATAGCTAAAGGGGATATTTTAAATCACAATAATTCATGGTTATAGCGGATATATAATTTTTTTACGACAGTTGCCATGATCATGTATAAGATGATGCAAGGTACCAGATATGCAAAGAAAGCTATCGGTAAAGTGGTAAATCCTAGGGAAGCGCTTAAGGGAGTAAAAGGGATGATCGTTAGGATGATGCACCCTAGCATGGTCAAGATCGATACCGGAAAGGATGCGCGGCTATGGATAAAAGGAAGCTTAGGGGTTCTGATCATATGAATCACTAAGGTTTGGGTCCATATGGACTCGATGAACCATCCGGCTTGGAACATGGCAATGTACTTTGCTTGGATGATCGCTAAAGAAGATGCACTATAATGCGCTGGCAAGGCATTATATAAGATACCGTTGGAAACAAATGACGGACACAAGATAAAATATAAGAAAGCATAGGTTATCCAATCGAAGATCGAACTAACCGGACCGATCCAAAGCATGAAGCTACCCACGCTTGACGCATCCCAGGCTCGTGGTTTTAATAGAAATTCTTCATCGACATTGTCCCATGGGATGGCGGTGCAGGATAGATCATATACCAGATTTAACAGGATCAGCTGGATGCTGATCATTGGTAAAAATGGTAATAGTGCGGAAGCAGCTAATACTGAAAACATATTGCCAAAATTAGACGATGCGGTTAGCTTGATATATTTGATCATATTGGCATAGGTTTTACGCCCTTCGATGATCCCTTCTTCTAATACCATTAGATCTTTTTCCAATAAGATGATGTCGGCAGATTCTTTGGCAATATCGACGGCAGTGTCTACAGAAATGGCAATGTCGCTAGCTTTCATGGCATTGGCATCATTGATGCCATCGCCCATAAAACCGACGACATGTCCGTTTTGCCGCAATATTGTAATGATCTTAGCTTTTTGATCGGGTGATAGCTTAGCAAAGACCTGGGTGGTTTCAACAGCTTTTGCTAAGTGCTCATCGTTCATCATGGCAATTTGATTGCCTAGCAGCATGTTATCGACCTTTAACTCAACCTGCTTGCAGATGCAACGAGCAACTTTTTCATTATCACCGGTCAAGATCTTGGTAGTAACGCCATATTTTTTTAAGGCTTTGATAGCTTGAGCACATGATTCTTTTGGTGGATCTAAAAAAGCTAGATAACCGATCAGGACCATATCGTATTCATCTTTGATGCCAAAAGAATCAATAGGGGATGGATCGTTTTTTTGAGCGATGGCGATGACCCTCATACCATCATCATTTAACTTAGCTACGGTCTTTTTGATTTGTTCTTTGAGCTCATTGGTCAATATTGCAATTTTACCTTGATATTCAGCGTGAGAACATATTGCTAGCATTTCTTCCAAAGCCCCTTTGGTGATCATTTGGGTCTTATTGTTTTTATCTTTGACTACAACTGATAGTCGCCTCCGGGTAAAATCAAATGGAATTTCATCGATCTTGGTGTAGCATTCGGATAGATCGGATAATTGGGGGTTTTGTGCTTCTAGTTCTTCGGTTTTTGTGATGATAGCAAGATCCATTAGATTTTTATAACCGGTTTGGAAATAACTGTTAAGATAAGCATGGCGCAAGATTCGCATATCTTGATTTCCTAAGATGTCTAGATGATATTCTAAGACGACCTTATCTTGGGTAATGGTTCCGGTCTTATCGGTGCATAAAATATCGATAGCGCCAAAATTTTGGATCGAATTTAAGTTTTTAACGATCGTTTTCTTTTTTGACATCGATACTGCACCTTTAGCTAAGCAGGTCGTGACGATCATGGGAAGCATTTCTGGGGTTAGACCTACGGCAATCGATATACCAAATAAGAAAGCATCTAACCAATCGTTTTTAGTAATCCCGTTGATGATGAATACCAATGGTACCATGAACATCATGAAGCGGATCAAGACCCATGACACGGCATTGATCCCTTTGGTGAAATTGGTTTCGGTTCCTTCTTTGGCAATAGAACTTGCCATGGATCCAAATAAGGTTTGGTCGCCAACCGCAATGACGATGCCGCTTGCCATTCCGCTGATGACGTTGCTGCCCATAAAGGCGATATTAGCTAGATCGGTGATGTTAGGGCTTGGATTGTTGCTGGCCCAGGCATTTTTTTCGATGGGATCGCTTTCTCCTGTTAGGGCAGCTTGACTAACGAATAGATCCTTGGTTTCTAATAAACGAACATCTGCGGGGATCATATCACCGACGCTTAGATGAACGATATCGCCGACAACGACTTCATCTAAAGGAATTTCTTGCTTAGGGCGATCTTTGCGGTCAACGGTACAGGTCGTAGTAATCATGGCCAGTAGTTTTTCAGCTGCACTTCCTGAACGTGATTCTTGGATGAATTTTAAGGTTCCGGATATCATTATCATCATAATTACGATAACCATTT
>CASGCC010000073.1 GCA_949299585.1 uncultured Bacillota bacterium
TTTTTTCCTAAACATAACTTCTCCTACAAGAAATCTTCTTCTCTATCATTCATATTAACACATATAGTTTCTACTGTGTCAATACATTCTTGGATATAAGCTTGAAAATCAAAACGGCTCTCTAATTCTTGAGCTTTATGAATGGTTGGTTTTGTTACAGGATTCTTTGGATCAAAGATGGTACAGCAATCCTCATAAGGAAGGATCGATGTTTCATATGTAGATATCTTTTTGGCTAAACTAATTATTTCCTCTTTATCATATGTAACCAAAGGCCGAATGATCGGAAAATTAGTTACTTCATTGATACATTGAACGCTTTCAAGTGTTTGTGAAGCAACTTGTCCAAGGCTTTCACCAGTACTTATTGCCAAACAATGTTGTTTAATAGCAATTTCTTTTGCTATTCTCATCATCATCCTTCGCATTATCGTTATGGCATACGCATCATGACAATATTCGTATATAGCTTTTTGTAAAGCCGTAAAATTAATGATATGGACCTTCATCGTTCCACCTTGATATTTGCTGATGATCTTTGCTAGCGATAACACTTTATCTCTAGCCATATTTGAAGTATATGGCGGTGCTGCGAAATGAATAGCCTCGCAAGCAATCCCCCTTTTCATCATCAAATAACCAGCTACCGGTGAATCAATTCCACCAGACAACAACATTAACGTTTTACCGTTAATACCTGTTGGATAACCATGGGCTCCTTCGATCTTGTTGCAAGTTATATATGTACCATCTTCAAATACTTCGATATATATTTTAAAATCAGGATCATGAACATCTACTTTATGATCGGTTTCTTTTAAAATCTTAGTTGCCACCATACGATTTATTTGATCAGAAATGTATGGAAAGCTTTTATCATTCCTTCGCGCAATGACCTTAAATGTACCGCTTTGCTGCAAACTTGCTTGATAACAAGCTTCTACGATCACATCAATATTGCTATCAACTTTTTGCGTAAGTGAAAATGAACTGATGCCAAAAATATCTTTTAAGCGTGATGCAATTAGATTGGGATCATTGTCATTTAGCTTAATATATATTCTTTCATATGTTTGCCGATATTCTAAATTGTCCAGATCATTTAAACTAGTTTTGATATTATTCAATAATTTTGCAACGAAAAGCTTCCGATTTTTTCCTTTTGTACTAAGTTCACCATATCTAATCAATACAGTATCATATTTAATCATAAATTTTAATAATCTCCTTCAGGTTATCAATAAAATAGTCAAGATCATCAAATGTTGTATGATGATCAAAACTTACTCTTAGGCTATGAATGATTCGCTGATGATCATAACCCAAACTTTCAAGCACATGTGAAGCCTGTTGCTTAGAATGACATGTACTTAAAGCGCTGACCATGATTCCTCTTGCATTCAAAGCATTTAGCATTACTTCGCTCGTCAAGGAACTACATGAAAAATTAATGATCGTCGGTACGCTAGGTTCTAAACTATTGATGGTTATTTGTGGAATATTCTGAAGCGCTACTAAAAGATGATCATGTAAATTGATCATCTTCTCATGATAACGTTCTTGATTTTCTAAAGCTAAGCGCAATGTTTTAGCAAATAAGATATTAACCAATGCATTGCTGGTCCCACCGCGCAGATTATGCTCCTGCTGTCCCCCATTGATCAATGGCAATAATTCTACATGCTTCTTTTTAACCAATATTCCGCTACCTTTGATGCCCTCGATCTTATGAGCTGAAAAACTTGCAAGGTCGATATCATCCAAAATGATTGCCATCTTTCCTAATGCCTGTGTCTGATCGACATGCATAAAAGCATTGCTCTCATATTTTACTAGTTTGGCTATTTCTTCAACTGGATTTATTGCACCAATCTCATTGTTTACATGCATGATGCTAACTAATATCGTATCATCACGCAAAAATTTTTGTACCATTTCTGCAGTAATGATTCCTTGATTATTAGGTTTTATGTATGTTATCTCAAAGCCAAAACTAGTTTCTAATTGCTTCATGGCATTTAAGACACTGGCATGTTCATATGCTGAAGTAATGATATGCTTGCCTTGTACTTGATAGCGCAAAGCTAAACCTTTAATTGCCAAGCTATTTGCTTCCGACGCTCCACTGGTAAAAATGATCTCATCATCTTTTACCTTTAATAAACTAGCGGTAACTTCACGGCTTCTTTCCATCATTTTTTTAATTTTGGTCGCATTGTCATATAACGCATCAACATTATAATATTCATCTTTTAAAAGATCGGTATATGTCGATAAAACTTCTGGATGGATCTTTGTTGTGCTTGCACAATCTAAATATAACTTACGCACCGGTCGAATTCTCCTTGATAAGTTTTTCGTAGCTTCCTGGGTGGATCTTTTCAATCGTTGCGATAGCTATTTTCAATGCCTGGGTATATTCACCATTTCTAAAGCACAATTCTGCCCTTGTCAACTCTGAATCAATATCGGGATAACTAGAACGATATTTATTGCCAAATACGATCGTATTTTCAACCATTAATGCTGTGCCAACAACATTATTAACGTTATTCCATAATTTATAAATGAAATCAATTGAATCATTAAGCGTTGAATTTAAAAGCTTTACGTTTAATGGAGTCTCAGCTATCAGGGTCTTGATGCTATAAACATATTCAAAGGCTTTGCTTAGATCTTCTTCATATTGACGAGAGATCGAAGGCAAACGACTTGTGCGGATCTTAACCTGCATTTGATTCATGATTATCTGTAGTTTTAACAGTTGCTTATTAGCTCTTTCTTCATCGCCTTTTGCACTGTTCAAACGATCGCGATTCTCTTTTAGTTGATCATTTATGGCTTCAGCTCTTTGCAACAATGCATTTAAATCTTCTGTAGCTTTGCTATATGGCAGATTATCTTCATTTACCTGCAAGAATATCTTATCCATTTCTTCTTGAATAGCCGCAGTTTCGCTTTCGGCTTTTGCCAATAGTTCTTCTAGATTTTCGATTCCAAAGCGGATCTTTGCTTTTTCAAATTCATCGTGGATATATTTGGTAGAAGCTTTTGCTTCGTCAAGGATCTTTTTGATATCATCTTTTATCTTGTTGATTGCTTCCGCAGAGTTATCTTCATTTTTTAAGGATTCATCTAGTTTGATCAATTGCTCGTGATAATCATTTAAATTATCCTTTACTCCAGCAATATCACAATTTTTGATCTTATCCAAATCATATTTCAAGCTGGTAGCTATCGTATTTAAATTGGTTTCTACATCAAGATGATTAAGATAAATGCCCTTTTTCTTCAAAAGATTATAGCGTTTATTGATATCAGCCATATAATCTGGCAAAGTATATCTTGCAACCTGAATGATCTTTGCTAGATTATCATTTAGATATTCAATATCTTTGATTGATTCTTCTATCTCATGAAGCTTTTCAGTAGCTTTTTCATAATCTGAGGCATACATCCATTCTTCAAAAGCTGAGAACATTTTTTCAACATCGCTAAGTTTTAATTCAAATTGCGGCCAAGAATAAGCAACGATCTGACTTTTTTCATTAGCTATCGTTTTTAAATTTCTAAACTTTTCCTTTAAAGCAGTAACTTGTGCTCTTTGATTTGTTTCTTTTTCTAAGATGCTATCTAAAAAAACATTTAATTTTTCAACTTGTTTTTCTCCAAGGTCAATTGCTGCCTCTAGATCTAGTAGCATTTGTTTTACCGGCTTGGTCTTTCCCATTACCAGATTATCATCAGCATCAGCTAATTCCTCTGCAATGGAACGAAGATTGTTCTGACACTGTTCAAAATCTAACTGACAATTATTTACGCTTTCCATGATCTTGCTGTCGATCTTAGCAATCGCTACAGCTTTATTCAGCTTAAAAGGCAGAGGTATGCTTTTTATCGAATTATAGCGTATTTCCAACTTATTAAATTCTTTACGATATTTACTGATCGTCATACGATGAACGATCAGATATACGACTAATATGATTATCAATGCGATGATAGCAATGATTACTTCTATTCTTGATAAAAAATTTATTACGGCATCCATTATCTAAACATCCTTTCATTCGTTTAATATCTTATCATAATTTTAATGATAATGGGCAAAAAAAATTGACATTATGCTTTTTATTTGATACAATTTTTCAGCGTCAATGATGGCAGCTTGTAAAGTTTTATATCGTTCGCGTTGATATCAGCCATGCTGTTGCTAAAGTAACTTGCTGCAATAAGTGAAATAGCTTTATATCAACACCTTTATAAAAAGATTTACACCTGTTATTGATCAGCCAGAAATAACAAGGAGGAAAAAAGATGGCAAGATACACTGGACCAGTTTGGAAAACATCAAGACGTTTAGGCTTTTCCGTATTAGAAACTGGTGAAGAACTAAAGAAAAGAGCTTATGCTCCAGGTCAACATGGACCAACAAAACGTATTAAATTAAGCAACTATGGTATTCAGTTAAGAGAAAAACAACGTATTAGAAACCTATACGGTTTAAATGAACGTCAATTCAAGAATACTTATCTAAGAGCTACAAAGATGGAAGGTGTTACTGGTAGTAACTTCTTATTCTTATTAGAATCAAGATTAGATAATCTAGTATATCGCTTAGGTTTTGCAAGAACAAGACGTGCTGCTAGACAATTGGTTAATCACGGCCATATCTTGGTTAACGGTAAAAAAGTTGATATTCCTAGCTTTATCGTTAAACCTGGTTCTACGATCGAAGTTAAAGAAAAAAGCCGTAATATGACAGCTATTAATGAAGCTTTAGAAGCAACTTTAAATACCGTAGCCTTTGTTGAAGTTGATAAAGAAAATAAAAAAGGAAAATATGTAAGACTTCCTGAAAGAAACGAATTGAATCAAGAAGTCAACGAATTGTTGGTAGTTGAATTCTATAACCGATAAGCCATATGAAAAACTAGTTCAAATCATGAACTAGTTTTTTTTTGTAATAAATTGTGCCCATTCAATGGTATTTTTTAGCTGTTCACTTTTTTCTAGTAAACGATGATAATCACTTGCTCTTTCTTCGACCATCACCATCGCTTCTTCCCATTGATAGCGATAAATCAATGAGCTTAGTTCATATATAGGATAACCAATTGCGTGCTTAACCGTATGAGGAACGCTACACGCTTGAGCTAAAGCATGTGCCAAACAATCATCACAAATTGGCAGGCTTTTTGCTAAATGATGGCAAGCTAAGATTTCCACTTTGGCTTGTGGCATCTTACACTTCCCTTTCGCCCACATCTCGCATATCTGAACTGTCTTTATAAATTGTAGTTCCTGAGGATATTTTGCACTTAAGAAATCTGCCGCTTCGTTAGCTAAAGATAATGCCCAAAAAGTAACACATTTTCGATCATATGAATTTAGCCTTTGTTGTAACTGCATTATCAAAAGATTTTGCTTATCAAAAAGGATCTTATTTTTCCGCTGATATTTATCAAAGATTTGCTTTTGCCAATCGATCATAAAAAAAGATACCGTAAAAGGTATCTTTAATGATCCATATCTTTCAAGAAAGCTTTATAACCAAGATATCCTTCATAAACATCAGCTTTAGAAGTAACCTCATATTGTGCGTGCATGTTTTGTACGGCAATTCCCGCATCGATAACTTCCATATCTAATTGGGCAAGGATATAAGCAATCGTACCGCCGCCACCTTGATCGACACGTCCTAATTCGCTAGTTTGAAAATAAACATCATTTTCATCCATAACTTTACGAATCTTAGCCATATACTCAGCATTAGCGTCATTGCAGCCGCCTTTTCCTCTTGATCCGGTATATTTAGCAAAGCATAGACCTTTACCAAAATAAGCAGTATTTTTTGCTTCTGTAACCGATGGATAATTAGGATCAAATGCAACGGTAACATCGCTTGATAACATATAAGAATTTCTAAAACATTCATTTAAATTCAAGCTTGAATAGATTCCTAATTTATCCATTACCTTTGCTACGATATTTTCAAATGAACGAGAATGCATTCCCGTATTGCCAATTGATCCTACTTCCTCTTTATCAACCAAGATGCAGCAAGCTGTGCGCTTTACTCTGTCAACATCTAAAATAGCTCTTAAGCTTGTATATGCACAAACTCTGTCATCCTGTCCATAAGACATGATCATCGAACGATCCAAGCCATAATCACGTGCTTTGCCGGCAGGAACGATTTCTAATTCAGCACTGATAAAATCGGCTTCCTCAATATCATATTTTGCTTTTAATAAATCTAAGATATTTTGCTTAACAAGTTCTTTTTCATCACTATTTTTTGCAGGTATGCTACCAACCAGCACATTTAGATCTTCGCCCTCGATAACAACACTAGCTTTTTTTTGCATCTGATCGCCAGCAAGGTGAATCAAAAGATCACTGATACCGACTACTGGATCGCTGTCATCTTCACCAATAGTAACTTTTACAATACTGCCATCTTTCTTGCAAACGACACCATGAATTGCCAATGGTGAAGCAACCCATTGATATTTTTTAATTCCTCCATAATAATGGGTATCTAGCAAAGCTAATCCTTCTTGTTCATATAACGGATTTTGCTTTAGATCGATTCTTGGAGAATCGATATGTGCCCCCAATATATTCATGCCTTGAAGCATGCTTTCTTCACCGATAACGAACAAACATATATTTTTATTTCGGTTAATATAATATACCTTATCATTAGGCTTTAATGTGTCATAGCTATCCAATGATTTAAAACCTCGTTCAATAGCTAAAGCTAAAGCAGCATCTGTTGCCTCCCTTTCGGTTTTTGAAGCATTTAGATAAGCTTTATATAGCTCATTAAACTGCATGATCTCATCATAATTTTCATGTTTTTCCCAAACAGTTTTCATATTTATCCTCAACTTTCTAGAAATTATTCTATCACTTTATATATTAATTTTCTAGCAATTTATACTGATAGTAAACCACATCAAGATAACGTCCAAATTTATAACCTATTGCCGTTAGTCTTCCTGCCTCGATGAATCCCATTTTTTGATGAAAGCTAATGCTTGCCATATTTTCACTAGTAATGATCGAAATGATGTTTTTGATACCAATTTCTTGAGCTTTGGCTAATAAAGCTTGCCACAATATTGTCCCAAGGCCATGATGACAAACATCAGGTGCAAGATAGATAGAAAGATCACAGCTAATATCATAAGCTTTTCGTTCATTAAAACAACTTAAATAGCCATATCCTAAAACTTTATCATTTTCTTTGATAACCAAAAATGGATAGTGTAAGCAAAT
>CASGCC010000074.1 GCA_949299585.1 uncultured Bacillota bacterium
CAACATTTGCTTATAATATTTCAAAAGAAGAAGAATATATTACATTTAAACAGGATGTGAACAAAGCATATGATCATATTCGGGGGCTAATTGATTGGCCAGTAGGGTATGGCACGATAAATGGGCAGCGTATCAAGATCTATAAAGCTTGCAAGATCTTAAAAGAACATCAGGATAAATTAGGCAAAGCAATCATGAAAGATAATATGATCCTAATAGCTTGCAAGCAAGGATATATAGGTCTGTTAGAAGTTCAGCTTGCAGGAAAAAAGAAAATGAGCGCCAAAGATTTTTATAATGGCAATAAAGAGCTGATAACTAAATATTGTTTTGATTAGAGGTATTACATGGAACAAAAAAATATACGTAATTTTTCGATCATTGCTCATATCGATCATGGCAAATCAACTTTAGCAGATCGGATCCTTGAGCTAACCAAGACCGTAGAGCAAAGAGAAATGCAAGCTCAAATCTTAGATTCTTTAGATCTTGAAAGAGAAAGAGGCATCACGATCAAGCTAAATGCCGTACAGTTAAAATATACGGCAAAAGATGGACAGGATTATATCTTTCATTTGATTGATACACCAGGGCATGTTGACTTTACATATGAAGTTAGCCGTTCTTTAGCAGCTTGCGAAGGCGCAATTTTGGTTGTTGATGCAGCTCAAGGCATCGAAGCCCAAACCTTGGCTAATGTTTATCTAGCGTTAGATAATAATTTGGAAATCATTCCTGTTATCAATAAGATCGATCTGCCTAGCGCCCAGCCTGATCATGTAAAAAAAGAAGTTGAAGATATCATAGGATTAGATTGCAGCATGGCTCCTTTGATTTCCGCCAAAAATGGGGTTAATATCGATCAGGTATTGGAGCGTATCGTTAGTGATGTACCAGCTCCTCAAGGAGATCCTAATGGACCGCTAAAAGCTCTGGTATTTGATTCTTTTTATGACGCATACCGCGGGGTCATCGCGTTTGTACGTATCAAAGAAGGTTCGGTAAAAATAGGCGATAAGATCCGTTTCATGGCGACTAATGCTGTTTATGAAGTGGTGGAGTGTGGCGTTAGGACGCCTAAAGAAATCAAGAAAGATCATCTAGAATGTGGAGAGGTTGGATGGATCGCTGCTAGCATCAAATCGGTAAAAGATGTAAGGGTCGGCGATACGGTAACTTGTGTGGATGATCCTGCTGATGCTCCGCTTCCAGGCTATCGACAAATGAATCCGATGGTATATTGTGGATTGTATCCAACAGATAGTGATAAGTATAATGATCTAAGAGATGCTTTGGAAAAGCTGCAGCTAAATGATGCATCTTTGCATTTTGAGGCAGAAACATCACAAGCGTTAGGTTTTGGTTTTCGTTGTGGCTTTTTAGGATTGCTGCATATGGATGTCATCCAAGAACGTTTGGAAAGGGAATATAATTTAAACCTTATTGCTACGGCTCCTTCGGTTATATATCATTGCTATTTGACTGATGGTTCAATGATCAAGGTAGATAATCCAAGCTTGCTGCCAGAAACCCAGAAGATCGATCATATCGAAGAGCCATATGTCAAAGCAAGCATCATGGTACCAAACGATTATGTTGGCAGCGTAATGGAGCTTTGTCAAAATAAACGCGGTGTCTATAAAGATATGCATGTGATCGATGATAATCGTTATCAGATTGAATATGAACTGCCATTAGGCGAGATCATCTTTGATTTTTTTGACCGGTTAAAATCATGTACCAAAGGATATGCTAGCCTTGATTATGAAATGATCGGTTATCGCGAAGGCAAGCTGGTTAAAATGGATATCTTGTTGAATGGTGATATCATTGACGCTCTATCCATCATCGTTTTTAAAGATTTTGCTTATCATCGCGGCAATGCCATTTGCGTCAAGCTTAAGGAGCTGATTCCAAAGCAACAGTTTGAGATCCCGGTTCAAGCGGCGATCAATGGTAAGGTCATTGCACGTACCAATATCAAGTCTTTACGTAAAAATGTCTTAGCAAAATGTTATGGTGGAGACATAACTCGTAAGAAGAAATTGCTGGAAAAGCAAAAAGAAGGTAAAAAACGGATGAAAGCGGTCGGCTCAGTAGAAATACCGCAGGAAGCATTCATGGCGGTATTGTCAATGGATGATGACAACGGTAAATAGCAATGAGCCAAGCCCTTTATGTTCATGTGCCATTTTGCCGAAGCATTTGCTTTTATTGTGATTTTTGCCATGTAGGATATAACAAGCAAGTTGTTGATGCATGGCTATCAGCTTTAGCTAAGCAATTAAAACAAGCTAACATCGATGCTGCCAAGATCGATACCATTTATCTTGGGGGAGGAACTCCGAATTGCTTAGATGCCGATCAGTTAGAGCTACTATTACAATTGCTTAGACCATATGGCCAACATGTTAAAGAATATACGATCGAAATCAACGCAGAAGCAATGGATGAATCAAAATATCAGCTTTTAAAAAAATATGGCATCAATCGCGTAAGCATTGGTTTAGAAGCTACTGATGGTAATATGCTAAAACTACTAAATCGGAAAGCATCTTTTGAAGATGTAAAAGAATGTATCTACTCATTTATAGCAGTAGGTATTGATAACATATCGGTTGATCTATTATATTCTTTGCCTTTTCAAACAACTGCAGATTTTATGCGGGATATTGATTTAACCGTATCATTGCCGATCAAGCATGTATCGATCTATGCTTTAACTATTGAAGAAAATACTTTTTTTGGTCGTCAAGGGTTTAAGCCTCAAGATGATGAAACCGAGGCAGATATGTATTTGCAAGCAATTGCAAAACTTGAAGCTGTCGGCTTTAAACAATATGAGATCAGCAATTTTGCCCAAGAAGGTTATCAAAGCTTGCATAATCTACATTATTGGCATTTTGATGATTTTTATGGCATCGGTCCAGGGGCTAGTGGCAAGCTAGGACATCGATTATATGATAACGTAAAGGATGTAAAGGCTTATATCCAAGACCCTTTAAAACAAGATTTTATTTGCTTTAAAGATAAAGAAGAAGAAATGTTTGAACATATCATGATGAATCTGCGGCTTGTTGAAGGAATTGATGCAGCAGCTTTTAAAAATCGTTATGATGTTGATATCTTTGAACATTATCATGATGTTATCGTGGGACTCAAAGAAAAAAACCTTCTTAAACAAGAAGGTAATTATCTTCGTTGCACCAAAGAAGGTTTTCCGTTATTAAATACGATCCTAACTTATTTTCTTTAATCGTATAATTTATAAATAGCTTGAGTGCCTAGGTCGCCACCATATGTTGAGGCGACCTTTTCATATGCTGATAAAACATCTTTTAAGATGGTAAGATCCAAATGGTTCTTATCTGCTTCATCAACCGCAAGCTTCATGTCTTTGATAAAATGCTTGATAAAAAATCCAGGGGCAAGATCATCGTTGATCATCTTTTGCCCATTGTTGGTCATTTGCCAGCTGCCCGCAGCGCCCATGCTGATCGCATCAAAAACCGTTTGGACATCTAAGCCCATCGTCTTGCTGTAGTTCAATGCTTCGCTAACGCCAGCTACGCAGCCTGCGATCGCTATCTGATTTGCCATCTTGCAATGCTGACCGCTGCCGGCTTCACCTATATAGCTAATTGTCTTGCCCATTGCTTTAAAGATCGGCATTGCTTGTTCAAAAGCCTTTTTGTCACCGCCTACCATGATAGAAAGTGTCCCATTTTTTGCTCCGCTATCGCCACCAGATACTGGGGCATCTAGCACAGAAATACCTTTTGCTTGTCCTTGGATAAATAATTGTTTAGCCAAAGATGGGGAACTAGTGGTCATATCGATCGCTATCTTTCCGTTAAAATTTTCAAAAATGACATCATATACTTCTTTGACATCATCAGGCATACCTACCATCGTGATAACGGTATCAACATCCTTGATACATTCTTCGATCGTTGCAGCAAAGATAGCGCCATCCTTAACTAATGCCTGCGCTTTTTGTGGCGTACGGTTATATACTCTAACGGCATAACCGTTTTTCAGCAGATTTCTTACCATACCACTGCCCATGACACCGGTTCCTATAAATCCTATCTTCATATTTATCACTCCTTTTTTAATATACATATTTTAACAGATAGCTTAGAAAAATAGATAAAAATCAGCGGCAAATTATTACGATAATAATAGATATATCAAAATTAAATATATTGAACAAAGATGCTTGATTTAAACGATAGGATATGATAACATATATTCGCTTTTGGTCTGGGTCTGGCGTTACCTCTAGACGCATTACGCGGATCAAAAGGACTTTACAAAGATGGAGGAAAAATCAAATGTTAACTAAAGCAGAAAAAACACAAATCATCAAAGATTACGCACGTTTTGAAGGTGATACCGGAAGCGTTGAAGTACAGGTTGCCGTTTTGACAGCACAGATCAACCGCTTGACCGAACACTTGAAAGAACACAAGAAAGACTATCATTCAACAAGAGGTTTGATGAAGATGGTAGGACGTCGTAAGAATTTCTTAAACTATCTAAAAGAAAAAGATATCAATAGATATCGTGATCTAGTTTCAAGATTAGGATTAAGAAAATAATGATCATGCTTTGCATGATCTTTTTCTTTATTTTAAAAATGAACTGGTGTATATTATTAGTATAAGAGAAAAGGATGAAATGATATGGCTCAGATCTTGAAAGATAATGTTCGAAATCAGATCATTGAAGCAGCGATTTCCGAAATATATATAAACGGTATAAAAAGGATCAGCATGCGGAATATTGCAAAAAAAGCAGATATGACCGTTGGAAATTTATATCGGTATTATAAAAGCAAAGATGCTTTGATCAGCAGCATCATCCAGCCTGTCATCGTCAAGATCGATCAAGCGATCAAGGATGCCAGCGGCGATAAGATTGCCTTTTTGAATGTGCAGGATTGTACGATAAGCGTAGAAGATGTTAACGAAGCTATTGAAAATTTGGCAGATGAATTGATAAAGATATATGATGAAAATCCGATCATCATGAAGATCATCATGAAAAATGAGATCGTTAACAAAAGGATCATCGACTGGCTGGCAGGTTTGATGATTACGCTAAGCTATCATTGGCATAGCGGACCGCAGGATCATAATTATTATTACATCATGGCAACGTCGATCATTGGCGGTATGAGCTACGCCTTTACTTATATTGAAGATAGAGAGGCGTTAGCAAAAAATTTTAAATTATATTTAAAACAGATCATAAAGATATTAGGAGCATAAATCATGAGTTTTATTGAGTTTGAAAATGTTAAGAAAATTTATAAGATGGGAGAAGTTGAGATCGAAGCATTATCTGGGGTCGATTTTACGATCGAAAAAGGAGAATTTGTCGTAATTGCCGGTCAATCAGGTGCTGGCAAAAGTACGATCTTAAATATCCTTGGTGGTATGGATAACTGTACCAGCGGAACCATCATCGTTGATGATACGGAAGTTAGCAAGATGAATGCTAAAGAATTATGCGCATATCGTCGTTATGATATTGGGTTTGTATTCCAGTTCTATAACTTGGTTCAAAATTTAACAGCAAAAGAAAATGTTGAGCTTGCAACACAAATTTGTAAAGATCCATTGAATATTGATGAAACTATTGAAGCTGTCGGTTTGAAAAGCCGTAAAAATAATTTTCCTTCGCAATTATCAGGAGGAGAACAGCAAAGAGTGGCAATTGCTAGAGCCTTGGCCAAGAATCCTAAATTGCTGCTATGCGATGAACCAACCGGAGCTTTAGATTATCAAACGGGTAAACAAGTACTTAAGCTATTGCAGGATACTTGTCGTCAAAGAAAGATGACCGTTGTGGTCATAACGCATAATCTGGCACTTTGTCCAATGGGCGATAAAGTAATTCATGTAAAAAATGGGAAGATTGCTAGTATAGATATCAATGAGCATCCGCAAGATGTAGAAAGCATTGAATGGTAAATATATGGGCAGCATGTTGATAAAAAATGCCTTCAAAACGATCAATAAGACCAAAGGACGTTTTTTCTCGATCTTAGCGATCGTGGCAGTGGGTGTAGCGTTTTTTTCTGGGGTGCTAGCTAGTGCGCCTAATATGAAATATAATGCCGATCTATATTTTGATAAATATAATTTGATGGATTATCGCATAGCGTCTAATTTTGGGCTTACCGAGGATGATATCAAAAGTATCGAAGATATTGAAGGAATCGAAGGGGTAATGCCTGCATATAGTGCGGATGTCATTGCCACGATAAATGATAAGGAAAGCGTTTTTCGGGTTCATTCGTTGGATATCGATGATGTAGATCCTCAAAGCAAGGATTATATCAATCAGATCGTTGTTTTGGATGGGCGTTTACCTAATAAAAGCGGAGAATGTATCGTTGAAAATTCGCAAATGATGGAAGAAGCAATTGAAATCGGTGATAAGATAACGATTAGATCCGGCAATGATGATCCAATTGAAGATACCTTCAATACTACGACATATGAAGTAGTTGGCATCATGAATACCCCATATTATCTTTCATATGAAAAAGGTTCAACGGATATCGGGGGCGGATCGGTTAATTATTATATGTACGTTCCTAGTAGTGATTTTTCGATGGAAGTATATACCGAAGCTTATTTAACGGTAGAAGGTGCTAAAGCATATAATAGTTATTCACAAAGCTATTTTGATTATATCGAAGATATAACCAATCAGTTAGAAAATTTAGGTATCGATCGTTCAGAAATTAGGCGTGCTGATATCTTAGAAGAAGCGCAAGAGGAATTAGATAAATATCAAAAAGAATATGATGATGGTCTACAAACATATAATGAAGAAATAGCTAAGGCTGAAAAAGAAATCGAAGATGGCAAATTAGACCTTTTAGAAGCGAGAGTTACCTTGCAATCTAATAAAGATATTGCTCAAGCTCAATTTACAACGGCGCAAACACAGATAGATACATATAAAGAACAATTAGATATGCTGCAGAAACAATATGATGATGCCGAAGCAGAATATCAAAAAAGCAGTGCTGATGTTCTTAAACAAAGGGAGGAAACGCAAAAGCAATTAGAAATAGCGCAAGAGCAGGAGGCAACA